>JAACDH010000544.1 GCA_009936995.1 Rhodobacterales bacterium | reverse complement strand
GATGGTGCATCCGCGCGCGTTCTGGTTCATGGCAACACCACCGCAGACCAGGCGTTAGCGCTGGCGGCTTCCGTGAAGGAGCAGTTCCTGGGTGACCAACACGCCGACGTGGACCCCGAAGAGTATCGTCGACTCCTTGAAGACAAGGTGTTGGTTTTCGATCTTGACGTGGACCACAACGACAGCACCATCATCGCCACCTATCAGGGCCAGACCAGCGACCTTGAAGAGCAAGCGTTGTACCTATTGGTGGGCCAGGTGCTGCAGACGCCCTTCTTCACCGAGCTTCGTACCAACCAGCAGCTCGGCTACAGCGTTCGCGCCAGCTACACCCGGTGGGACAACCTGCCGGGCCTCATGTTGTCGATTCAATCCGCGGCGGTGGGGCCCGTCACACTTCAGGAGCGCATCGACGCCTTCCTCGAGGACTTCCGCGTCACGCTGACCGATATGCCTGAGGCAGAATTCGAGACGATCCGCGCCGGTCTGGTGGCTAGCCTCACCGAGAAAGACACCACGCTTCGGCAGCGGTCGGGACGATACGCGGACGACCTGTACCGGGGGTTCATCAACTTCGATCGCAAGGCGCAGATTGCAAAGGTGATTGGCAACACCGATAAGGCCGCCGTGCTGGCGCTGTACAACGATCGGATCACCGCGGACGCGGGTCGGTTGATTGTGCGTAGCTTTGGCCAAGCTCATCAAGAGGAGGTGCCGGAGCAGGGCGGCTGCGACACGCGGGAGTGTGTGACCGACCAGCTCACCGAGCGCTACGTTCGCCCGCTGTAGAGGCGGGCTGAAGTGGTCGGCGAGAATGTCGATAAGAGCGGGTTGAAGTTAATTCATCTCCGCGTCTTCGGTCTGTCCGGCCCCTTTGTTCTCAACGAGCCGAGGGAGTTACTTCCACTCGGTGGATTGCGGGTGAAAGGTCGTGAAGGACCTTGACTAGGCCAAGGGTAGCCCTACGTGTCGCCTTGGGTCTCTTCGGCTGTTCTTAGTACCCGTCCGTTCGTTTCCAAGCGTTCGCGTTCAACCAAACCATGCCGATCACACCGGCCACAATCATGCCGATGCTGTAGTTGCTCGCCGGCAACAGCGACAAGTTGTCGAGGCCGCTGAAGCCAACACCGCCGAAGTCTTGGTTGAGTGGACCCCCTACCCAGCCGAAGCTGAAGTACAGGTGCACGATACCGAATCCGATCAACAAGCCGCTTGCGAGCAGGCCGCCCATGTACATCGTGTTGGGCTCGTCGTTGTGTGCGTGGTCGTTGCTCATGTGAACTCCTGGGCAGCGAAGTTATCCCAGGGCAAAATGCGGGCAATGTCGCGTATTGTTGCAGGGGGGGGGACGGGGCGGACTAAGGCCATGAACCACAATCGATCCAAGGGGATTGAATCTCACTAGAACTGGCCTGCAACCACGATCCGTGGGCAGGGCAGGTGGCTTCAGTGACCACCAACGTTCCGCCTTCGTGGCGGAGGGCGAGAAACACCGTCCACCGCGAAAGCTCAGGAAAAGCGCGATCTCGAATTTCGTTTGCCGGCTTGTCTTTCCAGCGTTCGGCCGCGGCTTGGATCGCCACCAGGGCGTCGCGATCGGCTTGGGGGAGGGAGGCGTCGTCGCGGACCTCGCGGGCCATGGCGTGCAGCTGGCTCGCGGCGTTATTTTCACTGACCAACGCCTGATGTAGCTTGAGCATGCGCTTGACAACGCCCGACACAGCGGCGTTGTCGCAGCATGCCTGGTGGGTTTGGGCTTGAGCGTTGCTAGTCAATAGACTGACGCTCATGGTGATGACGGCGAGTCTCAACATGTCGTCAACATAGCGCGAATGGGGTCCTACCTGGTATGCGGATTAGGAACCAAGGAGCCTCAATGTCCGATCGCAAACCGATTCGACTGACTGCAACCGTCGCCTCGGCGGGTTGAGCAGCGAAACTTGGGCCAGAGGTTCTGGCCCGCGCAACGCGAGATCTGCCTAAACACGCTTCTGACGAGCGACTGATCGTGGGCTTCGACCTAGCCGACGACGCCGGAGTGGTGCGCCTGCCCAACGGACAGGGACTGATTCAAACCCTCGACTTCTTTACGCCTGTGGTCGACGACGCGCGCATGTTCGGTGCGATCGCGGCGGCCAACGCGCTCTCCGACGTGTACGCCATGGGTGGGGTTCCGCTCTCCGCCATGAACATCGTCTGCTTTCCACAGGGTGTTCTGCCCGAGTGGGTGCTCACCGAGGTGCTCGCGGGTGGCGCCGAGAAGATTGCCGAGGCCGGCGCTATGCTGGTCGGCGGCCACTCGGTAAAAGACAAGGAACTCAAGTACGGCCTGTCGGTCAGTGGCCTGGTCGATCTCGACGCAATCTGGAGCAACGACGGAGCAATGGTCGGAGACGTCCTGTTCCTCACCAAGCCCATCGGCACCGGTGTGCTCAGCACGGCCTTCAAACGCAGCGTACTCACCGAAGCACAGCTCGCGCCCGCCGTTCAGTCCATGGCAGCCTTAAACAGAGACGCCGCAGACGCAGGTCGGGAAGTGGGTATTCACACGGCTACAGATGTCACCGGAAACGGACTGGTCGGGCACACCATGGAGCTCGCCAGAGGGTCCAACGTGGCTATCGAGCTCAACTGGTCCAAGATTCCATTGCTGCCTCACGCACGGGACGCCGCGTTGGCCAAACACATTCCCGGCGGTACCCACGCCAACGGACGCTACGTCGGCGACGCGTTCTCCATTGAGGCGGGCGTTCCAGAAGAGGCTTGGGCCCTGGGGCTCGATCCGCAGACCTCTGGTGGGCTGTTGATCTCGGTCGCCCCAGAAAAAGTCGAATCCATGATCGAGGCGCTCCTGAAACGGGGCCTGCCCGCCAACCCTGTGGGATGCGTTCTCGCTGGGCCGGCCTCCGTTAAGTTCTGTTCCTAAGCCACCATTCTCCTCTTCTCTGCAAACGAGATACTCAGCCCTTATGAGCAATCGATTGTCCCGCGGATTTGAACGACTGCGCGACTTGGTTCCGGATGGCGCGGAACTCGAGTCGCTCGAAGATGTCGTGCGCGATGACCTTCCCCTCGATGTAGATATCGACGCGCTCCTTGGGGCGGCCTTCGACTACGACCCCGCCACGGGTCGGCAGACTTTCCCGCGTATTCGACCCATTTTGCTGGCGCTTGCGGCTCGGGCAGCGGGGGCCAATCAGGTCTCCGGCGAGGCCATGTACGCCGCAGAGCTCTTGCATCTGGCCTTAAGCCTTCACGATCTCACGGTGGGGCAGCGCGGCGGAAAGCGTCGTTGGCTGGCCCGTCGAGTGGTGAAGCGGTCTGTGGGCTGGGTGGCCG
>JAACDH010000543.1 GCA_009936995.1 Rhodobacterales bacterium | reverse complement strand
TTGGAAGCAGGTCGACCTGGACGGCATCTCGGATGCGGTGTTGAGCCTTGAACCCGCGGCGATAGGAGGCTACCTTCGGGTCACGCTCGACTCCGACCGCACCCCCCGGGGACCGGCGGTGGCGCCGAGGATCGCGCAGATACTCAACTGGGCGAGCGACCACTGGGACTTGGGCCTAGATCCTTTAGGAGCCGGCCTCGATCTGCAGCGGTCCACTACGCAGTAGCCGTGGTGCGCCGGACTTCGGCGCAAACCAAACCTCGGCTACGCCGCTGAACGTGGTGTTTTCGGGCAGCGGAACCACAGATTGCCACGGGAAATACTCGTCAGCTTTCGTAGACCAGCCGACTTGCTCCAGGGTAGCCACACCGAATTCGGCGGCTTGATGGGGAGCGCCGTCGACCAGCATGCGGACCCACAGCGAGCCGGCCTCGCCGGGGTTGTCGGCGCCGGCGACCGAGACGCCGCCCTTTACGGGACGGGCGTCGATGAACGACTGAGTGGGGAGGGCGCTGCCCAGTGCGCGTACCTCGTAGCCCTCGTTGCCCACCGAATCGGGGTCGATGGTGGCGTTGAGGATGAAGGTCATGTCTTCGGTGAGGGCCCGTGTGGACCAGGGCAGGGACTCCGCGTTTCCCGACTCGAAGACCTCGAGAGAGACTGACCCATCCACCGAGAGCGCTACCGCTTGCTGGCGAATACAGGGATTCCGGAGGAGGGCAAACACCCGGAGCTCGACCTCGCCACGACCGACCGGGCCGTGGCCGACCAGATCGGAGCGAGCCCACGGGGTTCCGGCGTCTCGGGCATGGTCGCGCAGGGCGATGCGGTGACAGGTGTTGTCGTCGATGTGGTAGCCGCCCAGCCCAACGAACCACTGGCCGTCCGTCTGAACACGTTGTTCTGCGAATCGAATGTCGCCCTGTTGGGATACTCGCCAGCGTGGGTCTGCGGCGAGATGTCGCCAAAGGGCCACCTGTTCATCGGCGCCAAGCCCTTCGAGGGCAGATGTGTCGTAGGCGAACCCAAACCGGATGCTGGTTCGGCGTAGCCCGACGAAATTGAGGGCGTCCTCGGCTCCTTCTAGGGCTGGCGTCAGGGTGTTAGATGGCGCCACTGCCAGTGGCTGCTCAGGTGCTGGAATAGGCACAGGTTCAGGAGGAGGTTCTTGGCGTTTACCGCGCTTACCGGGACCAGCCATCGCCAGAGAGATCAGGAGGATAAGTTTCACCGAGTTATTGTCTCACGGTTGCGCGGAGACCCCATGGACATCCACTTTGACGACGCGCCAGAGCTACCAAGGTGGCTCAAGCCCCATCTTCCGTTCAAACGGCGAATGGCCCACACGGATCGAGGCCAGATTCACTTCATCGATCACGGTGAGGGTCGGCCCGTGTTCTTGATGCACGGCAATCCCACGTGGAGCTTCCTGTGGCGCAAGGTGATTGCGCGGCTGGAGGGGTTCCGTTGCGTGGCGCCAGATTTGTTGGGGTTGGGGCTGTCGCATAAACCGCTTCGCACTCGGGAACATAGCCTAAAAGGCCATATTTTGGTGATGTCACAGCTGGTTCGGGCCTTAGATCTTCAAGACGCGATCTTTGTCGGCCAGGACTGGGGTGGGCCCGTGGCGGCCGGTGTGGCCGAGCAATGCCAAGACCGGGTGCACGGGGTGGTGTTCGCCAATACCGGGGTGATTCGTCCGCGGCGACCCATCAAGACCAAGGCCTTTCATCGTTTCTCTCACGCGCCTGTGGTGAGCGATGTCGTGTTTCGCGGCTTGGGCTTTCCCCAGAATATTCTCCATCGGGTCCAGGGCGATCGCGCCAGTATTGGGCGCCTAGAGCGCAAAGCCTACCGCTGGCCCCTGCGTAAGATTCACCAACGCGCGGCACCGTTGGCCCTGGCGCGGATGGTGCCCAATGGTGAGTCCCATCCCACCACCGCCACAATGGATCGGATTGGCGGTTGGGTCGAGTCCTGGAAGGGGCCTGCTGCGTTGGTTTGGGGGGTAAGAGACCCCATTCTGGGGCGGGGGCTCAGACGTCATCGAGAGGCCTTGCCCCAGGCCAAAGTCTGGGAGACCCAAGCGGGGCATTTTCTTCAAGAAGAGGTACCTACCCCTATCGCCGAAGCGATCCGGACCGTACACGACTGGCGCTAGTTCAGCCCGCCGTCGGCGATGAGCGCCTCGATCTCGTTGGCGCCGCCCACCAGATGGCCATCTACGAACACCTGCGGGAAGGTGGGCCAGCCGCTCCAAAGCTTTACGGCTAGGCGCTCTTTCCATCCTCCCACATAACTTCCATAGCCGAGGTAGTGGTGGGTTGTGCCGGCGGCGTCCAGCGCCTTGCGTGCCCGTTTGACGTGTGGATTCTGGCTCATACCGACCACAACGATCTTGTGGGCGATCAGCGAGCCACGGACCTCGTCGAGGACGTCGGACTTGAAGCCCTCCATCATTTTCTTGGCGGCTTCGGTGCACTCGGGCTGCTGTAGTTCTGGGCGTGGCATGTGGGCTCCGGGGGACTTGAGGAGTCTGTTTTAATGGGTCTGGTGCCCTCTAGCTGGTGTTTGGAAGGTCACGAAATGCGAAATAACCGCCTCGGAGACAACGTACGTCCGTTGAACCCAACCCGGGAACCCCCATGGATTTGGTCGACGCCATCCTCAAAGACATCGAAGACGCCACGGTCTTGTACGAGCGAAAGCTGAGTTCGGCCATGATCATGCACTTCAGGATTGAGCAGTGCGCGCAGGCCCTACGCTTGGTAGATCCTGATGTTTCCCAGGCGGTGTCTCAAATCGCGCGCGACATCGCAGACGACCTCGATTCGCCTTGGATCGACTTTATGAGCCACGTGGACGACGTTCGCGCTCGCGTTGCCAAGCTGCGTCGGCGCGAAGAGGTGGCTGCACCTCCTAAATTGTCGTTGGTCAAGACGCCAGAACCCTCGGCGGAACCAGCCTCACCCGAGCGTGGGCTTCCGTTGCGTTCGAAGTCCAAAAAGCCCCGAGCCGTGTTGGACGCTGCGGCGCCATGGCCCGCCGAGGAGGTCTCCGAAGAGGAGCCCGCCGCCACCTTGCCCGAAGACCCCGTCGATTTGCCACCGTCTCCGTCGTTAGATGGCCGTCGCCGACTCTGATTGTCGATTTCGGGTGCGCATCCGCTGTACGCGTGCAATATCAAGAGTGGTGGGTACGACCTGCTGGAGGAAACACATGCGCGCGCTTCTATTACTGGCGTTGATATTAGGCTGTAAAGACAAAGACGCCGGAGACTCTGCCACCACGGCTACCGGTGAGTCCTGCGCGGCCGATATTGCTTTCAATGAGTTGGTTAAAACTGCAGTTACGTTCAGCTGGACGTCGAGTACTGCTGGCGTGGCGCGGGTTGAATACGGTCTTCAGGGCAACCTCGATCAGTCGGTCACCGCCGCTGAGTCCGCAACCGAACACAGCGTTCAGGCTATCGCGCTGGCTCATGGTGGCACCTACACCCTGCAGGCCGTGGTCACCACGGATGCCGGTGACGAGGTCCGCTGCGACGCCCAAGAGTTCGAAGTGCCCCAAGCGCCCCAGGAGATTCAGAAGTTCACCGTCAACATCTCCGAACCCGAATCCGAGATGGCCAATGGCTACGTGCTGCTGTCTACGCTGGGCTCCGATAGCACCTGGGTGGGACTGTTGAGCGGCACCGGTCGCTACCACTTTACCGCGGGCTCCGACGCCGACAATCTGAACATCGCTCGCGCGCGCATGGGCCGAGATGGCACGAGCGTCATCTACAACTACGCGCATGACGACCGCATCGACGACCTCGGTGGACTGGCCCGAGTCAGCCTAGATGGTTCGGTGAACACGCGCACCCGTACGCTGGTCGGGCACCACGACTTCATCGAGCTGCCCGATGGCACGCTGTCTTGGTTGGGCTACGATCGCCGAAACATCGCCATGCCCTCTGTCGATGCCCTGAAGACTACGCCACCTATTGTCCAGGCGGAATCTGCCCAATCGCAACCGACAGTATTTTGGAGGGTCCCGAAGGAATGGTTGAGGCCGACGCCCCAACCGAGGTCTTCAATCTCTTCGATGACTATGCGCCGGACGTCTGGTGGGTGTGTGATCACTCCGAGGGCTACGGAGAGTTCGTGCCCGAGTACTACGAGTGGACCCACGGCAACTCTCTCGGGTACGTCGAAAGCCAAGACGCTTATTACGTCATGAGCCGCTACATGGACATGCTGTACAAGGTCGACCGTGCCACGGGTACGCTCGAGTGGCAGATGGGCGGTCGCGACACCGACTTCACGCTCACCTCTGGTGACTGGTTCAACCACGGTCACTTCTCCGAGGTCTGGGAAGACGGTTTCATGCTGTTCGACAACGGCGACCACCGTGGCTACAGCCGCGTCGCCGAGTACCACTGGAACGAGAGCGAGCGCACCGCAGAGCTTGTGTGGTCCCTCGACCACCCCGACGGTCGAGTGTTGCCCGTCCTCGGAGACGTCATCCGGCTGCCCGGCGGCAACCGGCTCATCGCTTGGTCCGCCGACGCCATCCTCCAAGAGGTCACCGACGACGGCACCGTGGTCTGGGAGGCCCAAGCCGGTGGATTCGGCGTGGTCAGTCGGGTCACCTTTGTGCCCGAGCTGCCTCAATAGGAGGCGTCATGGACTTCGACCTCCAAGTCCATACGCATCTGCTGACGGTCTCGGGGAGTCGAGCCTACGGAACCCATACGGCGGTTTCCGATGTAGACCTCAAGGGTGTGTTGATTCCGCCTAGCGTCTATTTCCACGGCTTCGCGAAGACATTCGAACAGTGCGATAGCGCGAATGAACTGCAGGTCTTTGGAGATCTTCTCAACGAGCAGGAATGCGCCGCCTCACAGCAGACCAAGCTAGAGGGTGTGGTTTACGGTTTGCGAAAGTTCGCCCGTTTAGCCGTGGACTGTAATCCCAACATCCTCGACGTGCTGTATTGCCGCGACGAGGAGGTTCGCCAGATCTCCCGGCTGGGTCGTCGTCTGCGCGAGAACCGGGGCCTGTTTCTGTCGGGCAAGGCGCGGCACACGTACTCCGGATACGCCATGGCACAGCTCAAGCGTATTCGCGGCCATCGCAAGTGGTTGCTGGACCCGCCGAAACGCATGCCTACCCGGGCCGATTTTGGGCTGCCCGAACAGGCGCTCATCGCTCGGGAACAGCTCGAAGCGGCCGAAGCTGCGATTCGCCGTAAGCTCGACCATTGGGAGATCGACTTCGACGGGCTGGGTGGGGCGGAGGCGATTCGGCTCAAAGAGCGGATGGCGCAGTCCTTGGCCGAGCAGGGTATTTCCACCGATGAACAGTGGCGCGGCGCAGCGCGCGCTGTCGGTCTTCACGACGACCTCATACGGGTGATGGCTCACGAGCGCAGCTACCGGTCGGAAGCCCAGTACTACCGACAGTATCAAGCGTGGAAAGACCACAGAAACCCCGCCCGTGCCGCTCTCGAAGCGGCCCATGGCTTTGACACCAAACACGGCTCCCACCTCATTCGCCTGCTGCGTATGGGCCGCGAAATCCTCGAGACCGGTGAGGTGCATGTGTGGCGTGGAGATCGCGACGCCGAAGAGCTGCTGGACATCCGTCGTGGTCGCTGGACCTACGATGAGCTGGTCGCCCAGGCGGAATCCGAGCTCGAGAAGATCTCGAAAATTCAGGTGGCCGCGGTTCCGTTCAAGCCCAACCGTGCCGGCGCAGACGCCCTGGTGGTGCGGTTGGTGGAAGAAGCGCTCGGCGACTGATCAACAGCGTCGGTAGACCACCGCGAAGTTGTTGGCTGGCATGGCGACGCTCTTCTCGAAGGCAAATCCAGCCTTGAAGGCGACGGCCTTGACGTCGGCCAGATCCCGTACACCCCAACTGGGGTCGCGCTCCTGAAGGCTGGCGTGGAAGGCCGCGTTGCTGGGCGCGGTGTGTTCGCCGTTGATTTGATAGGGGCCGTACA
>JAACDH010000542.1 GCA_009936995.1 Rhodobacterales bacterium | reverse complement strand
GTACTTTGGTGGTTGCTAATCTAGCCACACCGATGCTGATGATGTAGAGGATGATAAGCGGCCCCGCCAGCAGCGATTGCGTGAGCGGGGCGGGCGGCGTGATCACTGCTGCGATGACAAAGATGCCCACCACCGCATAGCGGAAGCTGTCGATAAGGTCGCGGTGATCGATGAGGCCCATTCTCGCCGCAAACCAAGTAATCACAGGGAGCTGGAAGCACAGTCCGAAGGCCCCCATCATCTTGATGACCGCGCTGAGGTAGCCGCTGACCGACAGACTGGCTTCGAGGTCGAGCACGCTAAGGAAGAACGGAAAAGCGTACGGGAAAATTGCGTAGTAACAAAAGGCCGCCCCCGAAAAGAAAAGCACCGTACTGGTGAAGGCCAACGGGATGACCACCCGCCGTTCGCTATTGTACAGGCCAGGCGCAACGAACTGCCACAGCTGGAACATGATCACCGGACTCGCAATCGCCACACCACCGAACAGGGCCACGCGTAGGTAGGTATAGAAACCCTCGAATGGAGAGTTCACGAGCGCCAACCCACCCTCAACACCCGACTCGAGGATTGCCGCACCGAACGGAGCTGTGAGCTAAATGTAGATGTGTTCCGCGAACCCAAACGACACACCCACACCAAGAATCAAGGCACCAATCGACCACATCATCCGATTCCGCAACTCGATGAGATGCTCCATGAGCGGCATGCGGTGAGACTCTACGTCACTCTCGGTCGTGTCTTCGAGGCCTTTGGTTTCTTCGCCGCTCATGGTGTGACCTCCTCGGCCGTCATGTCATCGGAAGCAACCTCGGGCTCGGGCAGAGGCTCGGGCGCCTTTACTTCTTTGTCGACGGCGGTTGGATCCGGGTCCGGTAGGTCGGCCGCATGCACAACTGCGCCCTTCCCAGCGCTCTCCATTGCCTTCTTTCTCGCCTCAACCGCCACGCGCCGCCGGTCTTGCAGCTTGGCGTACCGGTCCTCGGCGTCTTGGCGGTCCGCTTCGAGCACAAATGCGCGACGGAGCTCGTCTGCCGCACGGCGAAGTTGACCGTAATACCGTCCTAATTCCCGCATGACGTGGGGGAGCCGCTCAGGCCCAACGATGACGATTGCGACCACGGCGATGAGCAGGATTTCAGAAAGGCCGATGCTGAGCATGGAGGGTCCTATAGACGTGGCGGTCCCCTAACCTTGCGTTCGCCCCCGAGTCGAGGCTACTTACGAGGGGTCCCACTTCACTGGAGCTTTCTGTGTGTCGCATGTTTGGCTTCCGTTCGGCTGTGCCCTCTCACGCACATCGTTCTCTACTGGAAGCAGAAAACGCCCTCGCATCTCAATCGCAATTCCATCCTGACGGATGGGGCATCGGCTGGTTTGTAGACGACGATGCCTACGTCATCAAGTCATCCAACGCAGCCCACGCCTGCGAGCGGTTCCGCCGTGCCTCCTCTCGGCTGACCAGCGACACATTTCTGGTTCACGTGCGGCGGGCGACGGTCGGGTTGATCGACCACCTCAATGCACACCCCTTCCGGTTTGGGCGCTGGTTATTCTGCCATAACGGCACCCTCTTCGGCTTCGACCAGCTCATCGAATGGATGTTGGCCGACACCCAGCCCGCCTTCCACGCCCTCATCGCCGGCGATACCGACTCCGAGCATCTGTCCTACTGGCTCCTAAGCCGACTCGACCGCGCCGGCGTAGACAAATCCGGGCGTTCGGAGTCCGACGCCGCTTTGGTCGGTCGTGTCATCCGCGATGCGCTGTTCGAACTAGACGCCTACGCCAACACGCTCGAGCTCGAGCGCCCTATCGTCAACGTGCTGCTCACCGACGGACGGCTGATGGTGGCCCACAAAGCGGGCATGCCTCTGTTTCTATCCACCCAGAAGTACCATTGTCCCGAGTTCGACACCTGCGCCGAGCCCAATAAGTTCTGTATGCTGGACGCGCGCCCTTCGGACGAACCTGTGAACCACTTGTTGGTGGCCTCCGAGCCCATCGCCAAGACCGAGAACCGCTGGGAAACCATCAAAGACGGAACCACGCTGGTCCTCGACGAACATTTCATGCTGACGTCTACGCCGCCTCCTCCCAACTGGGAGGCGCCCGTGCTGCCCGAGCGCTACAGAATTGGCGTCTCTACGTAGCGACCGAACACATCACTCAGTGCGTGGGCCACTTCGCCGAGGGTGCAGTGGGCCTCGACCGCGGACACGATGGCGGGCATGGTGTTGTCGTCGCCGGAAGCTGCCTGCTGAAGCCGGTCGATGGCGTCTTTTGCCGCCTTAGAATCGCGCCGAGCCCGGAAGGCCCGAAGGCGGGCAACCTGGCCCGCCTCGAGCGCGGGGTCGACCTTGAGAAGTTCTGTCGGCGGCGGCTCCTCCATCTGGAACTTGTTCACGCCGATTACGGTCTGTTGCTTGCGATCAATGGCCAGCTGGGTCGCATAGGCCGCCGATTGAATCTCGCGTTGGGGAAAACCGTCTTCGATGGCCGCCACCATGCCGCCCATGTCATCGATCTCGCCGATCAGCCGCATGGCCTCTTCTTCCAGCTCGTCGGTGAGCCGCTCAATTACGTAGGAACCGCCCATGGGGTCCACATAATCAGCGACGCCGGACTCGTAGGCGATGACCTGCTGGGTTCGCAAGGCCAGTCGGGCGCTCGCCTCTGTGGGAAGCGCCAGCGCTTCGTCCTTACCGTTGGTATGCAGGCTCTGAGTACCGCCGAGAACGGCCCCTAGCGCCTGCAGTGCCACGCGAACCACGTTGTTGTCTACCTGCTGGGCGGTGAGCGTTGAGCCCGCCGTCTGGGTATGGAAGCGCCAGCGCATGCTCCGGGCGGTCTTGGCGCCAAAGCGGTCACGCATCAGGTGGGCCCACATGCGACGAGCGGCGCGGAACTTCGCGATCTCCTCGAGCAGATTGTTGTGGGCGTTGAAGAAGAAGGACAGCCGCGGTGCGAAGGTGTCAATCTCTAGGCCAACGTTGAGGGCCGCTTCGACATACGCAATGCCATCGGCGAGGGTAAACGCTAGTTCTTGGGCCGCAGTGGAGCCCGCCTCGCGAATGTGGTACCCGCTGATCGAGATGGTGTTCCACTTGGGCGTGTTTACGGCGCACCACTGGAACATGTCGGTGATGACCCGCATGCTCGCGCGGGGCGGGTAAATGTAGGTGCCTCGCGCGATGTACTCTTTGAGTACGTCGTTCTGGATGGTGCCTCGGAGCTGTCCGGGGTCGATGCCGCGCTGTTTGGCCACCGCCACGTACATCGCCAGCAACGTAGACGCTGTGCTGTTGATGGTCATGGACGAGCTGACCTTTTCGAGAGGTAGCTCGTCGAGCAAAACGCCCATGTCTTCGAGGGTGTCGATGGCAACGCCTACACGACCTACCTCTCCCCACGACATCTCATCGTCGGAATCGTAGCCCATCTGGGTGGGCAGGTCGAAGGCCATAGAGAGGCCGGTGGTGCCCTGGCTCAGTAGGTATTTATACCTCGCGTTGGACTCCGCGGCCGTGCCAAAGCCAGCGTACTGGCGCATGGTCCAATGAGAGGCACGGTACATGGTCGGCTGAGCACCACGCGTGAATGGAAACACACCTGGCAAGCCGATTCGCGAAGGGTCGCCGAGGTCGTGGTGGGTGTAAACATCGCGGATGGACTCGCCGCCAGAGCGATGAAGCCCGTCCCGCTCGGGGAATCGGGCCAGTGCACGACCGCGAACTTCGGTTCGCCAGCGCTTCAGATCTTCGTCGGTCATTCCGCCTCCACCGAAATCAGCAAGGTGTGGGCTTCGAGCGCTTGCCCCTGAGCGACGTGGATGCCCCCAACCACGCCGTCTACCTTGGACTTGTATTCGTTCTCCATCTTCATGGCCTCGATGACCAGCAACACCTGCCCCTTGGTGACCTGCTCGCCGAGCTCGACGAGAATGCGTACGACGATACCCGGCATCGGTGTCGAGATCTCACCCGCGGCGTGTTCCTCACCGCTAGACAGGGCCTTGTCGCGAGGGTCGATGATGGTGGCGTGTACCGCGTAGCCGCCCACTTGAACGTCGGCGTGGTCACCGTCGACGTAGGCACCCACTGAACGCAGCCGGCCATCGATCTCGAGCATCCACTCGGCACGCCCCACCTGCTGGCCACGCACGTGCTGCTCGGGGCCTTCGTCGACCGAGACGCACCAACCGCCGTCCGGCGCGCGACGGACCGACACCTGGTGATTGCGTTCTTCTGCTTCTACTTCGTAATTCATGATATCCCCCGCCTGCTATTCCAGAGATGAGCGCGCTTCCAGGCCGACGGGCCTGAACCGGTAGAGGTGGGTCGTTTCTTGGCCGAGTCTTTCTCGAACCGGGCGATGGCGGACGCAATCACCGCGATGTCGACCGCCTTCTCGGGAACGGCCATGTTCGCATCGAGCCACTCGGGCGTGATGAAGCTGGTGTCGTAGTTACCGCTCTTGAAGCCATTGTCCTCGAAGAGCGCGAGGAAGAAAGGGATAGACGTAGAGGTACCCACCACCCGGTAGTGCTTCAGCGCTTGCTTCGCGCGGCCAATGGCCTCGTCCCGATCGCGCCCCCAGACCACCAACTTGGCGATCATCGGGTCGTAATGAATGGGCACCTCCATGCCCTCGACCACGCCGGAGTCGACGCGGGTCCAGGGGCCAGTGGGCTCGCGGTAACCATGCAGCGGACCTGGTGCGGGGCGGAAGTTCTCGCGGGCGTCCTCGGCGTAGATACGGCACTCAATGGCGTGGCCGTGAATAGTGAGATCGTCTTGGGAGAACCAAAGTGGCTCGCCAGCGGCCACTCGAAGCTGCGCTTGGACAAGATCAATGCCGGTGATGAACTCCGTGACCGGGTGTTCGACCTGAAGGCGCGTGTTCATCTCGAGGAAGTAGAAGTTGCCATCGGCCGCGAGGAGAAACTCACAGGTGCCCGCTCCCACGTAATCGACCGCTGCGGCGGCGCGACAGGCAGCCTCGGCCATGGCCTGGCGGATCTCTGGGGGTAGCGCTGGCGATGGCGCTTCCTCGATCACTTTTTGGTGACGACGCTGTATGCTGCAGTCGCGTTCGAACAGGTGCACCACCTTCCCGTGGCCGTCGGCGAGCACCTGAATCTCGACGTGGCGAGGCTGAACGATCAGCTTCTCGATGTAGACACTGTCATCACCAAAGGACTTCCGAGCCTCCGATTGGGCCGCGATCAGGGCGTTGGCGAGATCAGCCTCATCGAAGACCGCCCGCATGCCCTTGCCACCACCACCGGCGGCGGCCTTGAGCATCACCGGCATGCCAATGGAGCGCGCCACGGACAGCG
>JAACDH010000541.1 GCA_009936995.1 Rhodobacterales bacterium | reverse complement strand
TTAGCCAGCACGTTGCCCGCCGCAGAACCCATTTGCCCCGCCTCGATGAAGCGAAGGGTCTCGACACTAAACGTGCTGAAGGTCGTAAACGCACCGCAGAAGCCCGTGGCCACCGCCCGCTTCACCTGGGGGCTCCAGTGATCGTTCAACAGAAAGAGTTCGAGGGTGAGTCCCAGTAAAATACTACCGAGACTATTGACCGCAAAAGTGCTGTAGACTCCCGGCTGACCCAACAGCCGTTGTGACAGGAGTCCCGCCCCATATCGACCCATGCTGCCAATCGCTCCAGCCAGACCTACCACCAACCATTGTTGCACGATGTCCTCCGATCTTCAGCGCTGAGACACCGTTTCACAGGATGTCCTAGAACCTGCGACCCGTTTCGCAGTACCCATGAAATACACCAAAGAGATCCTTCGTACGAACAAGGAGTGTCTATTGCTCGGGGGCACCCCTGGCGCTAGGCTGGCATTAAAGAAACTGGAGCAATGACGAATGGGGTTCTTCGACCGACTTTCCAATGTGTGGCGAGGCTTCTTGAGCTTATGGGTATCAGACATCGAAAACCGCAATCCCGAGGCGGTTTACGAGTCTGCGATCGACGAGCGAGTCCGCAAGCACCGCGAGCTCAAGAAGGCCGTCTCCGGCATCGTCTACCTACGCAACAAGCTGTCCACCGAGCTCGAGACCAAAGAGCGCTCGCTCAAAGAGGTCATGACGCAACTTCCCATCGCCATCGAAGACGGCGAAGACGAAGTGGCGCTGGTGCTCATCCAGAAGAAGGATGAGCTCGCCACAGACATCGAGAGGCTGTCGCACGAGCTCAACAAGGTCAGCGACCAAGCCGAAGAGGCCAAGTCAGGGCTGCTCGAGTTCCAGGGCGACATCCAGAAGCTCAAGCGCGAAAAGGACCAAATGCTCGCGGCCAAGGCCAACGCCGAAGCCCGCATCCAAATCCAAGAGACCCTCGACGGACTGTCCACCGACGCCGATGTCAAGGCCCTCGACAATGTCCGCGAGCACATCGACAAGCTCAAGGCCGAGGCCGATATCGGCAGCGAGCTCCAGGGCGAGTCACTCGACGCCAAGCTGGCGAAGATCAAGGGCAAGGCTGCCAACTCCAGCGCCCGTGCCCAGCTAAGCGAGATGAAGCGTCAAATGGACGCCCGCCGCGCCTCTGCTGCCGAGGGCGGCGTCAAAAAGACCATCTAGGATCGGACCATGTTGCTGCCGGATCGAAACAGTCAAGCGGAAGACGTCTTTGTGCTCGACTGGTCCGACCGCGACGATCCCGATGCCCTCACCGAGGTCATCGAGGCGCTCATGGCCGATCGGCGCCCCATGTTGGCGGCCCGGTTGGTCAATGTGCTCTCTGAACAGGTCGAAATTGAGCCGGGCTCTGCGCTAGAGCGCGCCCAACAAGCGGCTCGATTTGTGCTCAAAAACAAACCTCGCCCCGAAGACCAGAGCTGGTCGGCCTTCGAAGGCGCCTGGGGCGATCTTCGCCGCGGACGCATGAACCGCATGCGCAACCGCCAACGACAAGTGCTCTCTGGCAAGCCCGGCCCACGCCAAGGTCGACTCGACCGCACCCGGCGCCGATAGCCTAGTTACCGGCGCATGGGTTACACACCGTCGTCGCTTGTGGAGAGAGATGCTCAGTTCACTGCCAGCCCGTTGGTGGCGGGGCCTCACCCGACGTGACCAGGTTCACGCAGCGTTATTGTTCCTCATCACAACAGCCGCAGTAGTTCACCAAGTCGTCCTGTGGGATTGGTACATCGAAGATGCTGCCATTTCCTTCGCTTTTGCCCGCAACTGGGCCGCCGGCGAGGGGCTGGTCGCCTACGCAGGTGGCGAGCTCGTCGAGGGCTACTCCAACCCCACCTGGGTCGCGCTGCTGGCCATCTGGGAGATCTTTGGCGTAGAGGCCTTCACCGCCAGTAAGATCAGCCAAGCGGTGCTCTGCGCGCTCACGGTCCCCCTCACCTACCTGATCGCCCGCGAAGCCGCGCCACGGCCCCACACCGACATCCCGCTGTTGGCCCCCATCGTGCTCGCCGGCAACGCCCAGTTCGCCATCTGGGGCGCCTGCGGCCTAGAGCCGGCCATCTTCTCGTTCTTCATGGCCATGGGCCTGTGGCGAATGGCGGTCGAGATCCGCGGCCAAAGCGCCTGGCCCTGGTCGGCCTTCTGGCTCTTCTTGCTGGCCATATCCCGCCCAGAAGCTTTGATATACGCAGCCATAGCCGGCTTCTTCACCATGGTCTGGCATCTAGTCGATGGTCGCGGCCTCAAGCCCACCGCCCAGTGGCTACTCACCTTCTGGCTGCCGTTCACCGGCTATCACGTACTTCGATACTTGTATTTCGCCTGGGAGCTTCCCAACACGTACTACGCGAAGATCGGCGAGCACCGCGAGCCTATGCCCCTCAAGTGGACCGGCCGCGGCTGGAAGTACCTGCGCAACTGGGCCGACACCCTGCACCAGGGCGAGCTGGTACCGGTCTATCTGCTGGGCGTGGTTGGGTCGCACCGCTGGCGCCCGATGATGGCCCTGGGACTCACCATTCTCATCGCCGCCGCCATCACCCTGCCCGGTGACCAAACGCTCCTTTTGCCCTCCGTTTTGGTCTTCACCCTGGCCTGCTACTTCGCCCTGCTGATGAACCAAGAGAAGCGGGCACATCCCGCCCTGCTCTGGACCGGTGTGGGCCTGGCTGCCACGTTCCAAGGGGTGGCGTACTACATGCGCAAACAAGGGGCGGTCAACCACATCTCCGCCCCCGATTGGCTGGCGCCGACGCCCCCTTATGCCCTCCTCGCCGCTGGCGTTCTCGTGGGGCTCGCGGCCTTGGGCCAGAAGGGCAGCCGGGTGCGTATTGTCGCCTGGACCATGACCATCGGTGGGCTAATGTTCGCCGTCTCGGTACATGGAGACTGGATGAAGTCCTGGCGTTGGATGAGTCTAATTGCAGTCCCAGCGGCGGTCGTCTTGGGCAACGGGATGGGCGTAGTGGCCGACCTCGCCCAGCTGATCTTCTCGCAGATTGTGGGACGCTGGACTCTCCCCGCCTACGCAGCGGCCTTGGCCATTGTGGTGCCCACGGTGGCGGTCAATGTCGAACACACCAACACCTTCATCAAGCAACCAGAGACCGGTCCATTCTCGGTTCGGCACCGGGTGAACTTCAAGAACGGCCTGACCGAACGTCTACACATTAGAGAGCCCATCGTCGACCTCGACGTCGATCAGGGCGCCCACCTGTGGTGGTCCAATCACAAGATGCTCGACATCGCCGGTTTGGTAGATGTCTCCATGGGCCACAACAAGTTCGAGCGCGCCTTTATTCGCGAGTACCTCTTCGAGGAGCAGCGCCCGCACTACGTCCACCTGCACGGCGGCTGGTCCAGCACCAGCAAGATCCCGACCCACACCGAGTGGCGCAGCAACTACGTCGAGGTACCCGGCTATCCAGCCGGCCAGGCCATCCACATCGGTAACTTCGTCCGGCGCGACCTCATCCTGTCCAAGCACGCCGAACGGAACCCCGCTAAGACCATCGTCTTTGCCGACGAATTGGTGCTCGATAACTGGGATATACCCAGCCCTATTGTGGCGGCCGACAGACGGATGTACCTGGAGCTGAACCTCCGGACCACGCGCCGTCGCGTCAAGGCCGAGGCCTTCCGGTTGCTCGTCTTCCTGTCGGACGCCAGCGGCCAACACGTGGCCACCTGGGACCTCGCCCCCGGATACGACTGGGTAATGCCGGACAAATGGCAAACCAAAGAGTCGTTCGTCGGACGGTTTAGTCCGCTACTACCGGCCGACCTGCCACCCGGAGAGTACGAGCTTGGCATCGTTTTACTCAACGGCAGCGGCGCGGTCCTTCCCGCCGCCCCCAACTTCACGCCGGGCAATCCCGCGAACGGTAGCCTGCCGCCCAACGTCGTTTTGGGCGGCGTCGGTCAGTGGCCTGCCCGGGTGGCTGTGGGCGAAGTCCGCTTCCATGGTGCGATCACGGTCGTCCCGCTCCCCCAAATGATCGCCGCCTCCCAGGCCGACCTGACCCAGGCCTTCGAGCACGCCAGCGCCGGACGGTGCCTTTCGGCCGAAGATGCCTGGTTCCAGAGCAAGATGCACCGTCCCAAGGCCACGCCCTTCTTCGAGGAAAACCAGGCCAGCGTCCACACCGCGTTCGCCGAGTGTTGGGTCGACCGCGCTCAAACCGATCCTGGCCTCGCCGTGCAGCATCTCGCGAACGCCCGCCGCTGGGACCACCGCAACCCCAACGTTGTCGCCGCGTGTAAGCCCGTGGCCGCCCTCGCCTACAGCCGCGGACTCGAGGCCCGCGACGCACAGGACTGGGAGACCGCCTACATCGAGTTCACCGAGGCCGTCACCGTCGAGCCTCATCGCGCCTGGGCCCGGCGCTACGCCGAAGAGGCCCGCGCCTACCGCCTGGGCTTTAACAAGGAACAACGAGCCGTACAGGCCGAAGAACGCCAGCAGAAGATCGACAAACTGCGCAAGCGTCGGGCCGAACAAGAGTGAACCGCCTGTGGTCCTGGTGGCGCACCCAAGACGCCGATAGCCAAGTCCAATGGACGGGCGTGGTGATGTGTATGGCGCTGTTCTGCGTACACCAGGTCGTGTACGCCGAGTGGTTCATCGAGGACGCCGCCATCACCTTCACCTATGCCCGTCACGCCGCCACAGGCGAGGGATGGACCGCCTATCCAGGCGGCCCGTGGGTCGAGGGCTTCTCCAACCCCACCTGGACGGCCCTGCTCGCCGCCACCGACTTCATCGGCCCCGGTCCCTGGATGTCGGCCAAGCTGTACGGCTGTCTCTTCGGCGTACTCACCCTGCCCATGGCCTTCCTGTGGGCGAAGGAAGTCAGCGGCGATCGCGGTCTGCTTCCGGTCGTCGCCCCCCTCGTGCTCGCCACAAGCCCACAGTTCGCCATCTGGACCGCGAGCGGGCTCGAGAACGCCCTCTTTGGCTGGCTCCTCGCCCTGGGTAGTGTCGAGCTCCTCCGCGAGATGCGCACCCACGGCACTCCTTGGTCCGCCCTGCCCTTCGGCCTGCTCAGCATCACCCGCCCAGAGGCGGCGATGTATGTCGCAGTCGCTGGAATCCTCGCCTTCGTGCTGACCTTCCGCGAACGAAAGGGGCCGGCGCTCCTCCGCCTGATCGTATGGACCGGCCTCGTCCTCACACCCTTCTTGATCTACGAAGCGTACCGGATGTGGGTGTTCGCCTGGCCCCTGGCCAACACCTACTACGCAAAGCTCGCCACCGAAGAGATCCGTTTCCACCCATTAAATTGGAACGCCATGGGCTGGCCCTACCTGCGTGGATGGGCGCTCGAGTCGGGCTGGGGCTTCATCCTCCCCTTCTTCGCGCTGGTGGCCACCGGGCTCAGAGAATTTCCCGGAAATGTTGGGAAAACCTTTACGATTGGTCTAATCTTGCTGTTCATTCCCGGGCTGGCTTGGCTTAGCTTCATCCCCGGAATGCCCGACTTCACCGAACCAGAGCTCATCGTACGCGCTCGGTTGGGCTTAATCATCGCTTCCATCCTGCTGCTTCCGTGGCTAACCACCGATCGCCTCGGCACGAACGCACGGGTCCTGGCCTGGTACCTAGCGGCAGTCTCCATTGGATTCGCCCTGTACAGCGGTGGCGACTGGATGGACGGCTACCGTTGGTTAAACATGGGTATTGTCCCACTGGCCGTGCTGCTCACAGACGGTCTGGTCCTGGCCGCCAACAGCCGCAGCTGGCGCGCCCCCGTCCACGCTAAGCGAATGATCACCGCCATCTTTGCCGGTCCAATTATCGTCCTGGGGGTGTGGCAGACCGGCGTCATTCGCAGCGCCACCGAGACCTCCCCCCACGACGTCCGGCGCCGAGTGGTCTACATGCAGACCGTCCAAGATCGGCTGCACGTTGACCACATCAACAACCTTGAGGTCGACTTTGGCGCTCAGATGTGGTGGACCGGCGACCGCCTCATCGACCTCCCCGGCCTGGTCGACGCCCCCATGGCCCACCACAGCTGGCAACGCCCCTTCGTGCGCGAGTATCTGTTCCAGGAAAACCCACCCGATTTCGCCCATGTGCACGGAAGCTGGCAGACCCGCACCGGTGTGTCCGTCCATCCAGAGTGGCGTCGCGACTACATTCAGCTGCCCCACTACTTTGCCGGACGGCGATACGTACACATCGGCAACTGGATCAACAAGCGCCTCTTCGTGGACCCACAGTGGCCGGGAACCGACGCTCGTAGCACAACCTTCACCAATCGCATCACGCTGACGGGCTTCGACATCCCAGCGCCCCAAGTCGCGGCCGGCCATGGGCTGTACATCCACCTGGGCTGGCAGAGCCATCAATCCCGTCGGCCCGGATTTCGCGTGATGTTGTATATCTCGGGTCAAGGTCGATTCTGGGTCCAAGACATCCCCGTCGGCTACGACTGGTATCCCCCTGCCAAGTGGCGTCGTACCGAGGTGGTTCAGGGCCGCCACACCCTACGCCTGCCCGCCGATCTACCCGCGGGTGACTACGCCATCGGCCTCGCCATGGTCAACGAGGTCGGCGGCGTCGTGCCGGCACAGGGCGCCGCTAAGAATCCCGAGTTCGCCACGGGTGAAGTTAGGTGGGAGGCCGCGTTTACGGTCACCTCCGAGGCCAAGGTAGCGGACATCGTGCACGACAAAACGCAACAGCTGATCACCCTTGCCCAAGACGGAGCGTGCGAAGCCGCCGACCAACAACTGCAAGAGACGCGTCGGCACCTGCCTTCCCACCACCCATCGCAGCCGTATGGAATGCCAGAGGTCGACAAAGTCATGGCCGAATGCTGGGCCCACATCGCCAAAAGCGCCGACGACGACGAAGCAGTCACCGCTATCGACAAAGCGAGACAATGGGACCATCACAACGCCGTTGTCTTGGCAGTAGCGGAACAATTGGCTAACCAGTGGGAAGCTCAAGGCGATGTCTCGGCCAACGCAGGCGACGACACCACCGCCTATGCGTCTTGGCGACGTACGCTGATCGCCGACCCCACGCGGATGTGGGTGGTGCGACGCGCCGAGGAAGCCCGAGATCGTCGTCTCAAGCTGGAGTCTAGATGAACAAGCGCTGGTGGATTGCTGCTGGATTGTGTCTCGTAGGTGCGGTCGCCGTCGCCG
>JAACDH010000540.1 GCA_009936995.1 Rhodobacterales bacterium | reverse complement strand
GCGGATGCCCTTGAGTAGCGCCTCGACCGCACCGTCACGGTCACCGATTGCGTATCGGGCTGCGCCCAGTCGATACAGCGCTTGTGCACGGACTTCACCGGTGGCTGCGCGACTCCGGACCAGCCGTTCGTACGACAGGATGGCCGAGTCGTAGTCACCGGTGATGGCTTCGAGGAGCAACGTTCGCTGTAGTTCTTCGTGGCCGACGTCTAGACTCTGGGCTTGTGCGGAAACCGCAAGAAAGAGGCCCAGAATTATGCCGTTCATTAGCCTTCCGAGGCGATGAAACGGTAACCAACTCCATGGAGGGTCTCGATGAACCGGGGATTGGTCGCGTCGTCTCGGAGCTTCTTCCGCACATTAAGGATGTGGGTGTCGACCGTCCGGGTGGTGACGTTGGGCGAGTAACGCCAGATACCGGTGAGTAGTTCACCGCGGGGCAGAACCTTTCCTCGGTGCTCGATGAGGTAGCGCAGCAGCTCTTGCTCGCGATTGGAGAGGCGCTCTTCGTCGGGCCCGTGGCGGATAACGTAGTTGTCGAGATCGACCTCGACCTCGCCGAAACGGTAGATAGAACGTGCGCCACCGGTGCGACGGAGCACGGCTTGAACGCGTGCCTTGAGTTCGAGCAGCGAAAAGGGCTTGGTGACGTAATCGTCTGCGCCCAGTTCGAATCCGGTGAGCTTGTCACTCTCGCTTGTGCGAGCGGTGACGAAGATGACGGGGCCCTCGTAGTCGGCGTCTCGGAGGGCTTTACATACGTCAAACCCGTCGATCTCGGGCTCTGGGCCCTCGTTGAGCATGACGTCTAGCACCACCACATCGGGGGGGAAGCGGCTGAAGAGTTCGAGCGCCTCGGTGCGAGACCGTGCAGTATGCACGTCGTAGTTTTCACGCTCAAAAAAGCGTTTGACGGTATCGAGCAGTTGTTGTTCGTCTTCGACGACGAGGATGCGCGGCATCAGGCATTGACTCCTGCCCCTGCTGGGGGCTCCAAGGGGAACGTTACTGTGAAGCTTGTTCCTTTTAAGGGGGTGCTTTCCACTGAAATCGTTGCTCCATGTGCGTCCACAATGTAGCTCACGATCGACAATCCGATACCCGTGCCCTTCTTTTTCCGGACGTTGGGATCGGTAGAACGGAAGAAATGGTCAAAAATTCTTTCTTGATCGGCGGTGGATATCCCCAGGCCACGATCGGAGACGGAAAGTGTAATAGAGTTGTTACTTTGCTGGATACTGATGCCTACCCAGCCTCCGCTCTGGCCGTATTTGGCGGCATTCGAGAGCAGATTTACAATCACTTGGCCAATAGCGTCGCGATCCATCCAGACGGGTGAGAGATCGTCGGGCAAGTCGAGTTCGATTTCTAGTCCTCGGTCCTCGATGGCGCTTCGATGAGACTCGACCGTGGTCCAAACCACGGCGATGAGATCGTCTCGTCGGAGGTGGTAGCTCTTGGCGCCACGCTCGATCGCCGCGAAGTCGAGGACGTTGTCGACCAGACGCGACAGCCGCTCCGCCTCTCGGACGATGGCGCTGTAGTGTTCGATGGTGTCGTCGCCGGGATCGACCAGCCCGAACAGGAGCGCTTCACCCTTGAGCCGAATCTGAGTGATGGGCGACCGGAGCTCGTGGCTGACGTTGGCGGCAAAGTCTGCCTTTACACGGACGTTTTCGATTTCGTGGGCGATGGTCCGAGCGGATAGAAATACGCCAAAGCCCACCAAGAGTACGCTGGTGAGTACGATGGCTCCCCAGGTGCGGGTGCGCAGTTGTTTGAGTCGGGCCACTTCACCGGGGTGGGTCTGCGCCACGGAGACGCGGAGGACTGAAGAGAGCGGCGGCGGAAGTGGAAGGGTCCATAGTGCTCCTTTGGGGAGCGGATCGCCGATGTTCAACAGGGATGTGGTGACGTTGTGTTCGCGGGCGTTGATGAGGTCGATGGCGGCTGCGAGCTCGGTCTCTAGGGCTTCGAGGGAGAAGCTGAAGGCGTAGACACCTCGGTCGGTTGCGTAGATCTCCCAGACGGATGGGGAGTCGAAGCGGGCGGGTAGATTGCTCCACCGGGCGGTCTGGGGCGCGCCAGAACCGACGAGGTCTATTTCTCGAGAGATTAGGTTGGACCAAGTGAGTTGAGACTTCCGTTCGCGAAGCCGGGCGCGTCGATCGTTCACCCAGGCCTGGTCTGCAGAGCGGGCGAGGATGGCCAGTGTGTGGCTGACCATGGTGGCTTCGCCGGACTCTCCCACGGACCAGCGCGCGTCCAGTAGCTTGTCGGTGAGCTCGCGATAAGCACGTGGCCCTTTTTGTTTTGGATCGCTCGTCATGGCGAGCTCGGCGCGAAGCAGCAGACTGAGGTGGTCGAACCGGAATCCCCGTGAGCCTCGAACATTGGCGTGGTCGGCGTGCAGGGTGGTGAGGAGCTCGTCCGCGATGCTGGGATGGCCGAGAGCGGCCCAAGCTCTAGCCTCTGCTAGGCGAGCCTCTGCTTGGTGCACCGGTTCGCGGGCAGCGGAGGAGGCCAGGGCGAAGAGAGGCGCGGCTTCTTGATCCTGATCGTTGCGAACCAGTGCGCGAGCCTCTGCCATCAACGCTTGGTAGTGCTGGGGAGGGGGTGGTTGGGCGTTGGCGCGGGCCAATTCGAAGGGTGCGATCAATTGACCTTCCAGATCGAACTGATAGGCGCCCCGCAAATGTGGAGACAAGTCGCTGATTCGGACCAGAGGGGACTCTCCCATGGCCAGTCGGCGGGTGGTTGCGTCCTCGAACCGGGCGAAGACACCCACAATCTCCTGCTCGACTTCTTCGGCGATGGTCTCGGCGCGGGTGTGGTACTCGTCGTCGACTTGTCTTTCGACGGAACTCAGCGTACTCAGCGCCAAATACGAAAGCACCAGGGCTGGCAGGAGGATAGTGACCGAGAACACTACGCCGAGCCGAACCACTTGGCGGGCACGCTGCAGTTCTTGAACCGATGCCGCGCCTCGTTGTTTGCCAACGATGAGATTCAGCAGGCGGCTTGTGATGGGCTGTTTTGTAGTCACTACGGGGAGTGTACCGTCTTCCCTGATAGGTTGTCGTCCATGCTTCGTCAGCAATATTTCTCAATCGCGCTTCTGTGCACGCTTCCCGCGTGGTGGTTTGGTAGAGACGGCGGAGATACCGACATCTACAAGGCCAAGGCGCCGGTGAAAGTATATGATAGTAAGTATATTATCGATGATCTGACGGGTGATTGGCATGTGCGTGTGCCTAAACAGCTATTGCGAAAAAAGGAAGTGATTGGAGCGGGTATCGCTGGAACCGATCCCGACAGCCTCACACCTCCGGTGAGCGATATGGAGCGCGATTGGTACGATCGCGCCTCTGACCGGGATGCGCCCTACCTAGAGTGGTACCGTTGTGCGACCACCTGTCG
>JAACDH010000083.1 GCA_009936995.1 Rhodobacterales bacterium | reverse complement strand
CCCGAACCACCGTCATCGCCCTACACATTGAACAAGAGGTGCATCACCAGTCGACCCCGGCCACGGGTGCGGTACGAGGAGAGGCCTAGGCCGCCACTCACTGCGGAGGGCGTGCGAGTGCCCAAAACGCGCCCACACCTCTCCAATCCCACCCGAATCACCCCCATCCATCCCGAGCCAAGACGATGGAGCCGACGGGCTCCAAATCCGCGCCACAAGCCGCAAACCGCCGCGACAAGCCCACTATGGGTTGATCGCGTGACTCGAGTTCGACTCCCGCCGCCTGCGGGAAGCCCGGCTCTCCGGCGAGCACCTCTTGGATGACCTTGCCTCTGTGGGACAATACCGAGTCCGAAACAACCCCAGTCAGGCCGATATCTTCGGCCGAATAGCTGAGAGCCAACGCATAGGCACCGACCGATCCCGCGCTCGTTCCGTGAGCGAAGACGTGGGTCGTGGGGTGGTTGGCTGCGATGTAGTCGATGGCGGCCATGGTGGCCTGCATGCCGTTGACCTCTTTGGGCGCATTGGGGTTGTTCGGATAGGGCGTTCCGAGCCCCAGATACTGGTCGTGGTCACACATCCCCACCAACGCGACACGGTAGCCCTCGAGGATCCGACGGGTGAGGGTGGTGTCCTTGGGCTGCCCGTTCTCAAGCGTGTACAGTTCGAGCGGATTCGCGATCAGGTCGTCCATGGTCTCTTCGTGATTCCACGTGTTCTCGTCTTGGTTGTTGACCGCGAGGTAGTCCCCGTTCTCGTCGAAGTAACCCGAGCCGCCGCCGTGGAGGTACACCCACAAGGGCGCCTCGGTGGTCTCGTCACCGTTTTGGGGGTTCACCACCAAGAAGGTGTAATTGCCCGTCAGGCCGCACTTATAGGTGTTGTTCCGATAGAAGTCGAAGTCGAGGCTGTTGCCCAGAAAGTCCCGCGTGAGTCCGTCAACACGCTCGATCTCAGTCGTGGTGCGCTGCACCATGGGAATCGCGGGGAGTTCACCGTCACCGTCGCCCGCTCCGGTCGAGAACGACGCGGTGTCTCCCGACCCGTCAGCGTCTCCGCACGAGATGAGGAGCCCGGAGGTCACGGGGAACACACAGCCTAGGATGATCGATTGCCAGCGCAAGCACCTGAAGTACCCCATTCGAAGGGCTCGCTCCACCCACACTGCGAGTCGGTGTTGGCCACCAAACGCAGGTGAACCCCCATCAGGCCCATACAAACGGGTATCAATCCGACCCATCGACACCCGCTGATGGCTGTTGAGCGGGGTCTGTGAGGGTTGGTGCCGCTTTCAGTTCCCGGCGCCTCCACCAGACAAGGCACCAGTGTCACTTCGCTTTGTCCTCCTTCAACCGCTCGGTCTCCACGATGTCTCAAAACTGGAGCATGGTCGGAGGTTCGGGACAGTCTTCGTATGCCGCCTCCAGGCTCCGGACCGCATCCAGCTGCAAACCATGGGAGAGGTGCATGTACCTTTCGGTGGTCTTCAAGGACGCGTGTATGACTCGGGTGGGAGCCAAACTGCGCCGGCTGGTGGCCATCGAGCAGCCCCGCGACCCGCGCGCTCCATCGTTGCTCCATCCTGTGGTTTCTAAGGTGATCGTGTGCGCTGACTTTCGCGGCGAGCAAGACGGCGAAATTCCCACCGTTCTGCTCACGTTCCGTCTATTCAGAGGACAGGAAGCAGCAGAGCATCACCCAGCCAACAAAAAGTCTTCCGGTCGATTTGGGTTGGCGTTCGGGGCTTGAGCGCCTGCGGCGATACTGCGGGCTAGCAGGCCCGCCTCCCACAAGCGCAGTTTGCACCACGGTGTGGTTCTTCGGGCTCGTGGCGTAATCGGACGCACACGCAGGTCGGCCCCCCAACGCAGCGCTCGCTGTGCGGCACAGGCGGACACGAGTTGGGGCAATGGAGGCCCTCGCGCCTTGCGGTTCGCGGAGCGTTCGAGGCCCTTGAGAACGTCAAGCGTTGCAGGCCGGCGAACAAAGGCGTGAAGGATATGGCGACCGCCACAGACACCAGCGAATCCACAACCCAGACCGGCCGGGTCTTCAAAGACGCGCCACTGCAAATCTGCCCGTGCGCGCCATCGGGACTTGCCCTGTGCGGGCGTCTTGCACAGCCAGCGCACCGGTCTGGGTTCTGAGCCATAGCGACCTGCGAACCACAGCTCGTGTCAGAGTTGTACGTGCCTTCATCGGCGAAACGATCGGGAGGGCCGCACCGCTGATGATCCAATCCACACCCTTGGCGGGGGCGGACTGATCGGGCCTCGTCCTAGGGGGATTGCCCTCGCAGCCAGGGTATGGGCTCGAAAGACTCGAAGTCGAGTTCGATGTCGATCGAGACCGTATCCACGCCTTCGCACTCCCGCCCTATTACGCCGGCGGAACTTCGACATATAGGCGGTCCACCATGGGCTCGGACAGCGTCTAAACCGTGCCCAACGCATTGTTCTGCTGCGAGCCGCAGGCAGCGAGCTTGCGAGTGGTCGACAGCAGCAACTGACGTTGGGTGACGGGCCACAGGTGCTGCTCGGGGCTCCCCAGCGCAACTCGCGACTGTGCGTT
>JAACDH010000539.1 GCA_009936995.1 Rhodobacterales bacterium | reverse complement strand
CTCCACGGACAAGGCGGTCAACCCCACTTCGGTGATGGGCTGTACCAAGCGCGTGGCCGAGCTGTACGTCCAGAGCCAGGCGGCTCGTAGCAGCACGAAGTTCGTCACGGTCCGGTTCGGCAATGTCCTGGGGTCTGCCGGCAGCGTCATTCCGTTGTTTAAGGAGCAGATCGCTCGGGGCGGGCCGGTCACGGTCACCCACCCAGACATGCAGCGCTACTTCATGACCATTCCCGAGGCGTCCCAGCTGGTGCTTGAGGCGTGCTCTATGGGGACGAAGGGTGAGATTTTCATCCTCGATATGGGCGAGCCGGTTCGTATTGTTAAGCTCGCAGAGGATTTGGTCCGCTTGTCGGGTCTACGACCCTACGACGACATCGAAATTACCTTTACCGGTGTTCGTCCTGGTGAGAAGCTCTTCGAGGAGCTCTCGGTCGGTAGCGAGCAGGCTATCAAGACCAAGCATCCAAAGATCTTTGTCGGCAACAGTCGACCGGTGCTCTGGGAAGACATCCACGGTGAAATCGATGACATCCTGATGGGAATCGACGATTGTTTATCCCCAGAGGTGCGCAATCGGCTGCTGTCCATCGTGCCCGAGTACACGTTCAAGGCGGAGCCATCGGCGCCGAGCCCGAATGAGGATAAGGTGATACCGATCCGTCGCGCTTAGGAGAAAGATGGAGAGGATCTGGCTGTCGCCGCCCCACATGGGCCCCGCAGAACGCGAGCTGTTGATGGAGGCGTTTGACTCGAACTGGATTGCACCCCTCGGACCTCATGTAAACGGGTTTGAGGCCGAGATAGCGGCGTATGCAGGCGTTGATCACGCGGCTGCGCTTTCCAGTGGTACGGCTGCCCTTCAGTTGGCGCTGTTGCTGCTCGGCGTGGGGCCTGGCGACGATGTGCTCACCAGTAGCTTCACGTTCGCCGCGACCGCGAACGCCGTCAAGTATGTCGGTGCAAATCCTGTATTCATCGACTCTGACGAATACTGGAACATGGACCCGCAGCTCCTCGAAGACGAGCTCGCATCCGCACGCGCGGCGGGTCGACGGGTCGGCGCAGTGCTCGCGGTCGACCTGTATGGTCAGTGTCCCGACTACGACGCCTTGAATCAGGTCTGTGACCGGTATGACGTTCCTCTTGTCGAGGACGCAGCCGAGTCTCTCGGGTCAACCTCCAAGGGGAAGAAGGCTGGCACGCTCGGATGCATGGGCGTTTATTCCTTCCATGGGAACAAGATCATCACCACCAGCGGTGGCGGCATGCTCATCTCCAATCGCCAAGACTGGATTGAGCGGGCCCGATTCTTGGCGACCCAAGCCCGAGATCCGGCGCCGCACTACCAGCACAGTACGGTTGGTTACAACTTCCGGCTCAGCAACCTGCTGGCGGCAGTGGGCCGCGGTCAACTCCAAGTGCTCGACGATCGGGTGGCAGCCCGACAAGCCATCTACGACCGCTACCTGGCAGCCTTCGAAGGCGTTGATGGTCTCACCATGATGCCCACGCCAGATTGGTGTAAGCCCAATCGCTGGTTGAGCTGCTTCACCGTAGATGAGGAACAATTTGGCGTCGACCGAGAGGTCATTCGTCTCCGCCTCGAAGGGCAGCAGATCGAGTGCCGGCCGTTGTGGAAGCCCATGCATCAGCAGCCTGTGTTCGCCGACTGTCGGTCGCGTGTTTCAGGGGTGTCCGAGGGGCTCTTCAAGGTGGGGTTGTGCTTGCCGAGTGGTTCGTCCCTGACCGAGGAACAGCAACAGCGCATTATCGGCGAGGTCTTGGCCGCTCGTTAGGATGCGCTCGACTGCTGCCACAGCCACGCGTGGTGGGCCATGTCTGTGAGGGTCCATTGGGGATGCCAACCCAGTATTTGATGGGCTCGTGCACAGTTCGCGATGTAACGACTGGGGTCTCCAGCACGACGAGGTCCCGGCCTGGCTTGAATTGGGCGGCCCGTTGCAGATTCCACCGCGGCGATGACCTCCAGCACGCTGCTTCCACGCTCGGTGCCTAGGTTGAACACCTCGTGTCCGACGATGCGGGGGGCGTACGCCAAGGCGAGACGGATGCCTAGCACCACGTCCTCGACGTGGACGTAATCGCGAATGCACGAGCCATCTGGCGTGGGCCAATCGGTACCGAAGACCGTGATACTGGGCGCATTTTCTTGTGACCGCTTCATCAAAATGGGCATCAAGTTGGTGGCGGGAGAAGTGGCCTCTCCCAAGAGCCCGCTCGCGTGGGCGCCGCAGACGTTGAAGAAGCGGAGATGCACGACGGAGGCGCTATAGGCGCGGCCGAAGTCGTTGAGGAGCGCCTCGGACGTCACTTTTGTCTGGGCATAGGGGGATTCGGGTGCGATTGCGTCGTTTTCGCTTACGGGATCACCGGTTTTCGGTTCGCCATATACCGAGGCGGTCGACGCGAACACGACCTGGCGGACGCCGCATTGTCCCATGGCGGAGATTAGATTTACGGTGGTCTGAACGTTGTTTATCTTGAACTCTTCGGGGGACTCAACGGACTGGGCGACGGACTTCGATCCGGCCAGGTGTATGACCACGTCGGGCTGCGCGGCGCGGACTGCGTTTATTGTCGCGTCGGCATCCCGCAGGTCTATCTCGTAGAAGTCGAGGTCTTTCGCAGCGATTCGTTGGGCTCGATTGAGCGCGTCTCGGGTGCCTGTAGAGAGGTTGTCGAGGACGGACACCTCGAACTTGCGGTCCATGAGATGGGCGGCGGTGTGCGCTCCTATATACCCGGCTCCACCGGTGATTAAGACGCGTTGTCGTCGGGCCATGGGATTTCCTGTTTGCTGGGCAGCCATGCAACTACGGAGGAGTGATAGCCCAGCACCCGTGCCGCATACAGGGCGAGGCTGCCATTCCACGCCGCCATTGTCAGGCTGCGAACGGCCGCGGCGCCCTCGATGCCGAAGTGCGGTACCACCACGATGTCCAGGAGCACCATGAGACATGCCGCGCCCGCAATCACGCGCCAGGTGATGTGTTGATTGCCGGTCATGCTCACCACCAGCCCACAGCTTCCGCAGAGAGCGTTGGCCACGTAGCCCACCAGGCCGATGCGCAGCGCGGTGAGTCCCGCAGGGTAGCTGTCACCGAACAAGGAGAGTAATGGCGCGCCGAAGAGTCCTAGAAATAGCGCTCCGACGACGGCGAGGAGGCCGCTTGCGGCGACACCGCGGCGGAGGACAAACTGCACGCCCGACCGGTCTCCGCGATGGTGAAGCTCGCTGACCAGCGGACCGGCGATGGTGTTGACGGAGACGAGCGCGAACAGGAGCAGCTTGCCCAGCCCGATTACGACCATGTAGAGGCCAGCGGCCTCGGGACCCATGAACCACCCGACGATGAGAACGTCGGCCCGGTCGAGGATGATGGAGAAAACGCCGGAGCCGAAGAACTGCGCCATACGCTGGCTCCAGTCCGGTCCATCGATGGACACGGCGCCCGAGCGCAGAGAGGTAGGGACCACTTGGCGCAGCCAGCCTGCGGCGGTGAATAAGGTGAGCCCGTTGGCGACGAGTAGGGTCAAGACGGCGGTGATGGCAGATGGGGACTCGGTCTGGATCGCCATCCAGAACAGGAGGAAAGCCAGAGCTGGCCTGATCATCTCGGATGGCGTGCGGCCGAGGACGATGGACTTTAGTCCCATGGCGAAGCCCTGCAGGAGGGCGAGCATTCCCATGGGAACCAACAGCAGGGCACCCCACCTCCAGGGCATGGCTGTGCCGGTAAAGGTCAGTGCGATCCAAGCCGCCGCGGTGAGCAACCCGGTGAGTCCGACGCTGCGGATCGTGCTGTAGCGGACCCAACCACGCAGCAGGTCTGCTCTCTTGAGGACGAGGTACTTGGGTACCAACTGCAGATGGACGAGTGGGATTCCCAACACCAAGAGGGTCGTTGCGATGGTGGTTGCTTGAACGACCTGAACGAAGATGCCGAATTCGGCGGGAGAGAGCAGCCTGGCGTACCCAATTTGCACGCCGAAGGCGATGGTGAGGGCGCCCGCTTGCATTCCGAACGCGGTGATGGCACCGCGGTTGAACTGACCCTGGACGCTGTGCGTCACGTGGACGGAGGCCGGGTGAGGTTGAGTACGGCGTCCGCCTGCTGCAAGGTGGTGAGAATGGGATCCGTGTAGCTATTGGCGACGCAGGCGTTGACGATGACGAGGTAGTCGGCGTTGATCAATGAGGCGACTGGGGACTCCGCTCGTGTGGCCCCTGTCGGGAGTGGTGCGGCATCGGGGACCATGGGGTCGTAGACGTCCACCCGTTGCCCACGTCCGCAGAGCTTCACGATCAGGGCTATGGCCGGACTGTTTCGGGTGTCCGCTGTTCCGGTCTTGAAGGCTAACCCCCAAACGGCGACGTTGGTCGCGTGGGAGGGGATCTGCTTTAAGACCCAGTCAGCGTGCGTGTCGTTGCTGACGCACAGGGCGTCGACAACGGGTAGGTGAAGTCCGCGCCCCGTGGCCCAAGCCGACAGCCCTGCGACGTCTTTAGGTAGGCAACTGCCTCCGAATCCTAGGCTTGGGTTGAGGTAGTGGGCGCCAATACGAGGATCCATACCGACCGCATTTCGGATTCGCTGAATGTCGGCGCCCGCTTCGCTGGCGACACGGCTGAGCTCGTCGATCAGCGCAACCCGGCTGGCCAGAAGCGTGTTGGAGGCGATCTTGGTGATCTCAGCGGACGCCGTATCCATTTTCAGAATTGGGCGTTTGAAGGGAGCGAAGAGCTGACTTAGCAGCGCGGCGCTGTCTCCGTCGGAGACCCCGAGGACGATTCGCACGGGACTGAGGAAGTCGGCCAGCGCGTGACCTTCGCGGAGGAACTCGGGGACGTGTGCGAAGCGAAGCTCGGGGAATTCGTTCGCAAAATCTCCGGTTGTACCTGGCGGAACCGTGCTTCGGATGACTACCAGCGCGCCGTAGCACTGGGCCGACGCGGTCCGAACCGCTTGACGCAGATCGGTCAGATCGACGTGACCCTCGGCGTCGCTGGGTGTACCGACCGCGAGAAACACGATCTGGGGATTGGGATGCACGTCGGAGAGGTGGGCGACGGTTCGCAGCTTGGGTCCAACCTCGCGCAAAGCGTCGGAGATACCGGGCTCGGACAGGGTGAGCGTGTGGTCGCGGAGGGCGTCGCGCCGCTGCCGATCTCGCTCGACCACGGGGACAGCGTGGCCACGTAAACAGAGGCCGACACTTGTGGCGAGGCCCACATATCCTGCACCGATGACGACAACCCTCATCCCATCCCTCGCGCGATGGCTCGATGAGACAGGACCTCGGCGATGCGAACGGCCGCGTCGCCCGCTCCATACGGGTTTGGGCCCGTCCACCGCTGACTTCCTGGGTGTGCGAGTGCCGCAGAGACCTTGGTACCGATGGTCTTGGGGTCGGTCCCGACCAGCACCGCAGCGCCGGCTTGGATGCCCTCCAAGCGCTCGGTACACGAACGACTCACGAAGGTCCGAAGCCCGAGGGATGGCGCTTCTTCTTGGAGTCCGCCGGAGTCGGTGAGTAGCAGATTTGCGCGCATCAACAGTCGGACCATGGCGTCGTAGGGCAGGGGCGGGAGGAGCGTGACGCCATCGACTTGGGAGAGTGCGGGCCGGATGATGCGATGGACCTCTGGGTTGGGGTGCACGGGTAGGGCGATACGCAGGGTGGGATGGCGGTCGCACAACTGCAGGAGCGCCCGGCAAATGTTCGCAATTCCACCGTTAAAACTCTCTCTTCGGTGTGCCGTGACCAGCAAAAGAGGGGCTCCGGCACAGCGAACCTCGCCGGGCAGCGTGTTCAGTGTTGGAAAGTCGTCGAGCGGGATGTGCTGGACCCGGTCTGCCATTGCGAGAACCGCGTCCACGCCCGTGTTTCCAGTAAGGAACACCGAATCGGGAGAGTGGCCTTCGTCTAAGAGGGCCCTGACCGCCGTTTGGGTGGGCGCAAAATGCACGACAGCGATTTGGTCGATAAGTCTGCG
>JAACDH010000538.1 GCA_009936995.1 Rhodobacterales bacterium | reverse complement strand
GATGACCTTCCCTGAGGCACACATGTCCGAATCTCTCGAAAATGAAGAACACGCCCAGCTTGAGTTGCTCGGCAAACGCTTTATGGATGCCTTGAAAGCCAAAGGGAAGGGCAAGCTCGACCACGCCGAAGACGAGCTGCGGGCCATCTTGCGGGTCGAGCCCCGTCTGGCAGAGCCGCGAATGGAGCTCGCGCGGATCATGCTCGACTCCGATCGCCTCGACGAAGCCGAACCCATGGCCCGAGAGGCCCTCGAGCAACTAAAGACCGGCGGACGTTGGACCGACCAGGTGCCCGAGAATGTGCTGCTGGGACTGGCCCACGCGCTTTTGGCAGAGGTGCTCCGACGCCACGCCGATGAGGACGACGTGATCTTTGGCGACGCCGAACAATTCCGAGCCATTGTCGATGAGTCCCAGGCGTTGTTCGCGAAGGCCGCGGAGCTCGACGATTCTGATGACTACAGTAGCTATTATGCCTTCTTCATGGGCGTGGAAGGCGCAGAAATCAAAATTTAGTGCTTACGGTTTGCGAAATAACAAACCCGACCCCACGCCGCGTTCGGCCATGGCGCGCCACGGACCTTGAAGTCCAGCGACCTGGGAGCGGCAGACCTCTGCGCTCACCACCTGACCGTCCAAGGGGTCGAGTCCAGCCCAGTCGGCGTCTTCGAGCCCTAGCGCCGACCATACGGGTTTGGAGGGTAGGGGGCAAGGACCGGCGAGCTCGTCGGGGTGGTTGGGTCCGAGCCCGACAAGAGCGGGAAGCACGGCAAAGAGCAGGGAGTCTTCCGCGGACGTCTTGGGTAGCGCGGCGCCCTGAGCGTAGTGGCCGAGTAGTTTGGCCGATGGACGCTTGGCGAGCTCGTAGCGAACATGAGCGGCGAGCCACACGAATCCTCGGAATCGCTTTGGGTCCTTGATGGTAGCACCTACAGCAACGATGCCCTCCCAGGCGTCGGCCAGCTCGATTGCGGCCCGCCCGGCGGACCGATCTTGTTGCGCGACGTTAGGATGTTCTGAGCGCCATTCATGAACCTCGTCGGGATCTAGCGCGAGCAATTCTGCACAGGCCCGCGCGTACAACGCCTGCAGCTCGGATAGATCGTTGCTGCGTGCGGGGTGGAGTGCGGTTCGGGCGAGCCCTAACGCCTCGACGGGATATGGGCGAACGAGGAGAGTAGTCATGGTGGTGGCTGCATACCACGGATTGGGAGAGCGTCGTGTCGCTGCGAGATCAACTACTGGCGTTGGGTTTGGTGTCCAAGAAGCGGGCCAAGAAGGTGGACCGTGATGCCCGTTCCGTTCGGAAACAGGCCAAGGGCAATAAGAAGAAGAAGCGCGTGCTCGAGGACGAAGCCAGGGTGCTGGCTGCACGTGCGCTCGACGAAACGAAGGCCAAGCGTGACGCCGATCGCACCGCTCACCGGGAAATCCGAGATCGACACGAGGCGCTGCTTCGGGTGCGTCAGATCTTGCAGGGAAACGCAATTCGGAATCGAGGCCCGGGGCCTTATTTTCATCGTGCGCTGCGGGGAGAGGGCCTTCCGCATCTTCAGATCAGCGTGCCCATGGCCGAGCAACTTCGCAGAGGAGAAGTGGCGGTGGCGGCGCTCGACCACGGAACCCGGGTGGACTATCTGTTGCTCTCTAAACAGGCGGCCGAGCGGCTTTTCAAGTTGGCGCCCCAGGTTCTAGTGGCCTGGCACCGCGACCCCGATGGGCTGTCCGATCCTGCCAGTCAGCTTCACGCAAGGGATTGGGAGGCGGATTTATGTGCTCGGAAACGTCGAACGAGCTTGTAAGTAAATGAAGTGAAAGGCTAACTTACATCAGTGTGTCATTCGGCTTGCACGCTGGAATTGAGTGCTACCTTGTATACATCTTCTCCAATGAGGTGTGCCGTGCGGTTCCCGAAACTTACCAATCCAAGATTACCCCGCAAACGTCGTGGTAATGCACTGATTGTCGTGTTTTCTCTGACCTCGCTGCTGGGCTTCTCGGCCCTCACAGTTGATCACGGCATGATTCGGGTCACCCACGCACAGCTTCAGAACGCGGTCGACGCTGCGGCCTACGGTGGCGCGGTGTACCTCGACCGCACCAATGATGGCCTGTCCGCAGCGGTCAACGGTGCGGTGCGAATCGGCAATACCAACACCACCTCCTTTGGAACGTACCAGCTCACGAGTAGCGACGTGAAGATTGGCTACTACGATGAACAGTGGAACTTCACCGAGGTCACAGACTTCAACACGACAGAACCAGAGCTGGTCACGTCGGTCCAAGTCGCCTCCGCGATACCTGATATTACTGCGGTCATGTCGCGGATTTTCCTGTTTGAAAGATTGCAGACGTCTGCCTCCGCGGCGGTCGTTAGACTGGCATTAGGCGGCGAGGACGTAAGCGGTACCTGCTACCTGCAGCTGGCGGTCGACGACTGCGAGTACCTCGATTTCGCTGGCTCGGGCAACAACCCGCCGCCCACTTTGTTTTACTTTTCCAACAGCAACCAAGACAACGTGGGCTGGGGCGATCCGTTCACCAATCCCAACACCAACCAGATCATGAGCTCGTTTAATGACCAGTGCGCGCAGGGCGAGGTCACCATCGACGACAGCATGAACGTGTCTAATGGTCAGAACAACTCGGCGTTGAGCTACATAGGCGATATCCTTAACGGCGAGGGCTCGGTGGCCCCCGAACCATGGCCCACGGATGACATCGGACCCGTACCTCCGATAACGGAAAGCCCCAACTATATAAGCACGGGCAGACCCAGAGATCGCGGCTACCAGGGTTTCGTGGAGAATCCGAATTGGGGCAACACCATTCAGGGGCCGGTCGCCTTGGTTGACGTGGGCGACTGCGGAGGAAATCCGCAGTTTAACGGTTCGATGGACATTACCGGCTTCACTTGGGGCATCATTTACGACGGTGATTCCCAAGGCGGCAACAAGAACATGGTCATGCAGTTGGACTTTCTCACCGAGCACGACGTAGGCGGCGACGTAGGTGACGGATACGGCAACATCACCGGCCTAAACCCACCCGTGTCGGTACCGTAGGGGGGATCGTGAATATTAAGCCAAACAAAGGTTTACGGCGCCCGAATCGACGGGGGGCTACCGCCCTCGAGTTCGCTTTCACTGTCATCCCGCTGTTTGTGATCATCCTTGGCTCAATGGAGTATGCTTGGTACTTCTGCAACATCCTGGTATTGGATGAGGTTGTTCAGGTGGTCAGTGATGATGCGGCTACACATCTAGTGAACGACATCAATGACGACCACACCGTGGGTCGCACGTGGGAATCGCATGGTATTGACCATTGGAACGATTACGGCCTTCCCGGCGAGCCGACGTTCCAGACAACGGTGTTGACTTCGAGCGGTGTGTACCTGGTGCATGTCACGGGTACGCTGGCTGGCTACAGTGGTCTGGTGGACACATTTTATGGTCTGACCGGGCTACCCACCACGGTCGAAGTGACAGTGGCCAGACGTATCGAGGAACAAGAGCTTGGCGGCGATATACTCGCGCTATTCTGAGGCAGACATGAAACGCAATCTACTTCGTCATTACAGCGTTCAGCAGGCCCAGCGTGGTTCTTATGCCATCGAGTTCGCCATGACGCTGCCCATCCTCATCACCATTCTGTCGGGCACCATCGACTACGGCTGGTATTTTCACGTGCAGATGGCGGTGATCAATGCCACCCGCGAGGGCGCACACGCCGGGTCCCAAATCCGTAATTCTGATGTGCGCTCGGGCGCCTCGGTGGGGCATATAGAAACGGCGCACCGAGTCGCCGACGATGTCTGGACGGCGGCTGATCTTCCGGGCCAACCGCCGTATTTCATAGTTGAGGTCAGAGGCGTTGCTCCCGACAAGGATATGGTGGTGTCCTCCGTGCTTCCGATTATGCCACTCGTAGGTTTTATCGGTGGCACGCCCGACTTCATCCAATACGAGGCCACCTGGCACCTGGACGATCAAAGCGAGCCCTAGTGAATCGTCAGCCCACTCGTCTAAGGCTCCACTCCGGTGGGGCTATTTTTTTGAGGTTGACGCGTCCAGTTGGGTGACAAACAGTCGATCGTAGGACCGGGTCGGGTCGTTTGTTCGTCCCTGGGCTACCCAAGCGAGCCACGTGGTACCGTCTCTGTCCACCAACGATAGATCGCCATTGCCAACGGTGTCGAAACGAAGCACCGTAGTGGCGCCGCTATCGAGTTCAACCCGTGCGATAGGGTCGAAGCGCTCATCGTCGTCGAGGACCACGATCAGGGAGGAGCCATCCGGCGACCAAGCGGGGCCGTTGGCATCGGAGACGACGCCACGAACCAGCAGCCGTGGCTGTGCGCCATCGGTTGCGTCGACCACGTAGAGGTCGTTGCGCCGGATGTCTTCGTGGTTAGCGTAGAAGGCGATTTGATGAGCGGACGGCGAAAACACCGGATGGACTTGGTTGCCGGCCCACGCGGTGATCTTGAGGGGGCTGCCGGTCAGCTTGGGCAAGAGCCAAAGGTTGTCGCCGGTCTTTCCGTGGGCGACCCAGGCCAGCATCTGGCTGTCGTGAGACCAGGCCACATAGACCTCCGAGGCGGTTCGGAGCGTCGTAAGTTGTCGAGGCGGTTGTTCGATTTTCGAGACGTCGATGAGGTACAGGTCGCCTTGTCCAGAGCGCGCGCTGGTGAACGCGATCTTTGAACCATCCGGAGACCAAGCGGCGCCACCATCGGCCGCCGGGGATTGGGCAATGGCGCTTCCCGCCGACACATACAAGTCGTAGTCGAGGGCATCATTTGCCGCAGCGTAGACGAACTCTGCGCCCATGGAGGCCGGCGCCCAGGTGAGTTCGTGGGCGACTTTACTTCCCGCGGAACTGGAAAACCCGGCGGTAAGGGACGACGATGCGCGACCGGATGGCGTCACTCGGGTTCCGTTTCCATCGGCGGTTCCCACATATAGCTCTACGCGCTTCTCTTGGTGAAAGTTGGCTTCCCAAGACAACCTAGAACCGTCTGGAGACCAGGTCGGACGTTGAAGATTGGCTTGGTCGAGTCGTGCGACCTCTGTGGGCGTTGCCGCGACCAGCCAAGGGGTGGCGAGTAACAGCAGGAGGGATGAGCGCTTCATGAGAGATACCTCTGGTCGCGGTGCGGGCCGGAGCTCACAGCGCAAAGGACACATCGAGGAGGACGCGAATGCCCGGAGCCTGCCAAGATCGGTCTTCGGTCCAAGTGTAGTCGAAGGACTCGCCGTTGGGCAGGGAGCCTGTACCAGACGCTGCCGCCCGGGCCATCGCGTACTCGGTCACCAGCCGCATTCCAACACCGAAAGACTGCGCGCGACTGTGATCTATAAGCCCCGTCGACACCTCTAGTCCCGGAATGTGCCCCAGACCGTGTACGTCGACAGCGCGTCCATCGCCATCGTTGGTCCCGCATGTCCCTGCTTGGTCACAGCTTCCTCGGAGTCCGGTGAGCGGCGCGATTCGATAGCTGGCGGCCCCGCGGATCACAAAGGGCGCGGTGTCTGGAAGCTCGATCCCTGCGGTGAGGCCCATCGACCAGCCGCTGTCCCAGTGCAGCTCGCCTGCGGTGGTGTCCCGGGGCTGTATCCACCAACCGGCCCTGGCTCCGACCACCCAGGTTCCGAAGGGCACATGAACGCCAATTTCGGTACCCGGAGAGGGCAGTAGGTGGGTTGCTTGGGTCCCCATCCAAGTTCCGGCGCCGCCAGAGATGGTGATCTCGGTGGTCTGCAGACCCAGGCCCGAGAGCGTGATTGGGACGGACTGGTCACTGCCGGACCCCACCTGCACGACCTGATCATTGATGGTGTAGGAACCGGCAGGTAGTCCAATCTCGAGGGGAAGAACGACAGGTTCCATCAGGCTTTTAACGATCTGCATACAGTAAGACTTTAACTGTGGATCGAGCAACACACTGGTGAGCGCGATGTCGATCTGTGTGGACACACCTGCTCTGGAGGACGTGAGCTGGAGGCTGCCAAAGCGCTGCTCGAGGAAGTTCAGGAGTTCTTGGGTTTGACGTGTCTGTTCATCATCGCGACTTTGCGTGAGCGCGTGGTCCGCAGCGTCCCGTGCGCCGGGCAGGTCGGCGAGCTCATAGCGTACCTTGGCGAGCAGAAACCACGCCTCGGGATCCAAGCGGCCATCGGGGTGGGTGACGGCGAGCGACAGTTGAGCCTCGGCGTCGATGTACCAGTTCTTCTTCAGGAAGAACTTGGCTTGATCTACATGACTTCGATAGTCGGCTTCAATAACCACTTCTGGTGCGGCTGACGCCAAGGCTGCGAGCATCCACAGGGCCATGTTTAGGCCTCCTTAGGGGCGCGCGAGACGCCGGCAGCTGCCATGAGCGCCTCTGTAATGGGGTGGCGAGGCTCTGACGACGCCAAGGTCTTGGTGGGAAAGGAGTCGACGACCCGACCCGCGTCCATGACTACGATTCGGTCGGTGGCCCAAGAGATGGCGTGCAGGTCGTGAGACACCAAAACCACGGCGCACTGGGGGTCAGCGGTGTGGAGCATCAACTGGAGAAGATCTGCCTTGAGGGAGGCATCGAGGCCGACAGTGGGCTCGTCTGCGATCAGGAGCGCTGGACGTGCAAGCAGCACTCGGGCAAGCCCGGCGCGTCGGCACTCGCCCCCCGATAGCTCGTGGGGCCAGGCGTGGGCCCGATCCGAGAGTCCCACGGCGGTGAGGACCTCGGTAACGGCGGCGTCGACGGACTCTCTGGGACGGTGGAGGGTAGCGGACTCCGCCAGCAGCACCCCGATCGGAATCGCCGGATGCAGCATGGCGCGTGGGTCTTGGAACAAGAGTTGGGCCTTTTGTCGTGCGGCTAGCCACTGCCGGGGACGCCAAGCGGCGGTGTCCTCACCGAAGAGTGAGATTCGACCTACGCTGGGGACCAACCCCAGTCCTGCGCGGGCGAGGGTCGTCTTGCCGGATCCGCTGGAGCCAACTAAGCCGACGCGTTCACCTGCCTTGACCCTGAAGCTTACGTCATCGAGAGCGACTACGCCGCTCCCGTACACCACCCTCATTTGTTGAACTTCCCAGACGCTCATCCCAGACGTCCCCCGGCGATTTTTCGGGTGGCCTGCACCAGTCGCCGCCCGGTTGGACTGGTGGCGTTCGGCAGCTCGGACCCGGCAATGACCTCGACAAAGCGTCCTTGATCCATGAAGTATACTCGATCCGCGAAGTCTGGAAGGATCCGCAGGTCGTGGGTGATGAGCAGGATGCCCACGCCGGAGCGCGCTAGGCGGTCGAGCTCGGTGAGCAGCAGCGCTCGGGTGAGGCTGTCGAGCCCCGTCGTTGGCTCGTCGACCACCAGGAACTTGGACTGACGAGCCAGCACTTGGGCGATGGCGACGCGCTGGGCCATCCCTCCGGACAGCTGGTGTGGCCAGAGCAGACGAACCCGAGAGGGATCGGAGAATCCACTGCGTCGTAGACAGTCCACCACGTCTACTGCTTGTCCCGAAGGCGCGGCTCTGCGTACTTGAGAACCCACCCGGCAGAGTGGATCGAGGGCCGCGTGCGTGTCTTGGGGCAGGTAGGCGATGACCTCGCCACGGATTGCAGCAAATGCTCGCTCACGGCGAGTCGTCGAGGCAGCCAGAGCGTTTGCATACGGCTGGTATTTTCGTTGACCGACGTGGACGGTGAGTTGGCCGGAAACGACCCCGGGCGACAGATCGACTAGCCCCAGAAGAGCCCGCGCTGTGAGGGTCTTTCCCGCGCCGCTTGGACCGACCAGGGCGATTTTCTCGCCAGCGCGCCAGTCGAGGTCCACGTCGTGCACCAGCGTGGTGGCGCCCACCTGGACGCTCAGTCCACGCAGCTCGAGGCGGTCAGTCAACGGCGACCTCCCGTAGGCCATCGGCGATCCAGGTGAGAGATGCGATGGTAATCCAGAGCGCCGCGGCTGGGGCGAGAGCCGTCCAGCTCCACCCCCACTCGAACGCCAACATATTGCCCCAGGACGGGGTGGGCTCTTGGGCGCCGAAGCCGCCGATGTAGGCCAGGGTCGTCTCGACGGCGATGAAGAAGGTGAAACACAGCACCAGTTGGCGGGCTATGAGACGGCCACATCCAGCGAGAACCCCGTGAATCCAAAGTAATCGCCACGGAGCTACGCCATGGGCTCGGCCGGCCATCAGGTACTCGGCGGACCGCAGCGACTCGATTCGACTGTGTACGGCTTCGCTCAAGGCCGGTGTGT
>JAACDH010000537.1 GCA_009936995.1 Rhodobacterales bacterium | reverse complement strand
TATCCACAAGCAACCTCGGCTGTTCTCCCCGGCGCTGCCAAAAATAGACGCCAAATTGCTGCGTTAGCCATCTACTACGCCGACTATTCTTGACCCTGAAATTCGGATAACACGACAGACGCTTGTTTCGCGGGACTGGAAGCGGGTTGATCAGAGACCAACCCGATCAGTGTCGACCGCCCCAACTCGAGCTGCCCTGATCGAAGGAGGCTCTCGCCCAGACCCAGTCGTGCATCCAACGCGAGCGCTCCGGGGCGGCCGTCTAGAACGCGTCGGTAGAGCTCCGCAGCGGAAGACCAGTCACCCTCGTCCGCCAACACCGCCGCCGCCTTGAATCTCGCCTGGGACGCAGCCGCAGGATTCGCGTGGTCTGCCGAACGTTTCCAGGACACCACCGCCTGCTTCTTCGCGCCATTCCGCAGATGGGCGTCTGCGAGTAGAGACCACGCTTCGGCGTCATCGGGGACCGACCGCAGGTGTTCTTGCAGCACCCGAATGGCGCCATTGGCGTCGCCCGAGACGATCTGCCGCTTGACCTCCGACACGTCCCAGGGCTTCGCGTCGGATACCGACGGAGGTTCGACCGCGTCGATCTGAGCCGGCGGCTCGAACAGCTGCATCATCGCCACCACTTGGACCGGTCGGATGGCCGGCGTCACCGGGTTCCATAGCAGGGCTTCACCGGCCTCTACCGTCCAGGTTCGTCGGCCGTGATGGACACGAACGCGGCCCTCGGCGACCGCCACCCGAATCTCGTCTGGCCGATGGTTGACCTGGATTTGGGACCCCATCACCCGGATGATGAGGTCGGCGACCGACACGGTCATGGCGACATCGGTGGAGCGTTCTGCAACATGGACCGCCATTTCTCCGCCATCGAGAACCAGCACCCTCGCCTCGGGCGGCCCGTTGACGAACACAGTGGTGCCCGGACCGAGGGCCAGATGATCCCCGTCCACGGCTGCACGCATCACGCCGGTGGTGGCACGCATCCGGTTGCCCTCGACCGTCCCGTAGCCATCGTCGTCTAAAGAGATAGACGGGACGTACGCCGGAGCGGCCGCAACTTGGGTCGGTGCAACGTCGATCGGGTCCAAGGTCAGCCAACCGGCCCCCCCCAGCCCGACCGCGCCGAATCCGCCTACAGCAATGAGCGTCGTGGCCGCCAGGGCCACCACGGCCCAAGGGACTCGATTCGAGCGACCCGCCTGGGCCCGCGCCACCAATCGTTCGGCCTGTTCAGCGGTCACTTCGGGTGCCACGGTCTGTGCTGACCAGTCCGCCAACGCGGCGTCGAGCTTCGCGTCGGGAGGAAGTTCGCGATTCATGAGGGCTCTCCTGCGTCGAGCGCCGCACGCATCTGTTGGCGGGCTCGGTGTAGACGCGTCCACACGGTGTTGGTCGATATATTCAGCGCCGCGGCCACCTCTGACGCCGAAAGACCCTCGATCTGATGCAAGACGATCACGTCTCGAAAAGCCGGTGATAACGCCTGGATCGCGACGCCTAGAGCCTGTCGTGCGGCCGCTTGCTGGTCCGGTTGGGGTGAGGTCATCTGCGACACGCCTGCGCCCTCACCACCGTAGATGCGAAGCAGCTTTTTTCGGAGCCAGTGCTTCCGACGCCACCCCTTGAGATGGCGCGCCGCGATGCCGCAGATCCAAGCCTGCAATCGATCCTGTTCGACGTAGCGACCGGCAGTCTCGAGCACGATCAGAAAGATCTCTTGGCTCAAATCATCGGACTGCTCCACCGACAACCCGGGCTCCAATCGAAACATCAACGAACGCACCATCCGACCATACCGAAGGTACAGCGTCCCCAAAGCCTGGCTGTCGCCGGTGGCCAACGCGCCCATAAGGGAGGTATCTGACGGCTGGCGCATGTTCACAGGATTGCTCGCATGTCCAGTCATGGGGTGACCGCGCTCAAACCTTCCCGGTCGCGTCTAAAACTGCCATGCGAGCCCCGCAGACATCGACATAAAACTAGGGCCAAGCAACAAAATATCCCGCCCATCGTAGCGCCAGATTTCTTGCCGCATCGCAACCGGGGCCTCGACCAACAACAGGCCCGCAAGTGAGCCAGCGCCGACGGCAAGACGCGCTCCGGGTACCACTTGGAGGGTGAACGCACCGGTTGTGGCATCGGGCAAACCCGGCTCCAGCTGAATCGAAACCTGGTTCTGGGCCGCACGAATGCCCAAGCTTGGGCCCCACTGGACCGCCTCGCCCCACAGGAACGATCCGTGAAGATCGACATGGGAGGCCTGCATGGCGGTGACGGCAGGAACGCCCGAACGCGCCCGCCCCCAGCGCTGCCCGCCGCTGAGTCCCACCCGAGCCCGTCCGATATTGCGCTCGGCCAACCAGGCGATACCCACCCGTGCCGCAGCGCTGCCACGAAGATCTCCTTGGACGTGGCCGAGCACCGCCATTGTCCACATCGGAGGCATCTTGGGCGCGGCCTCTGGCGCTGACGCCAAGTCGTACAAATCGACCTGGTCGAGCTGCCGAATGACCACTAAGGCGAGCTCAGAGGCTGGCTGTTCCGTTGAAGCCGTGACCGCTACCGTGACCGCCCGGTCGCCCGCTGGCCACCAGATCGACACCTGGTCCCCATGCAACCACACCGCCGCATCGGTTTGGTGCGCCTGCACGGACTGGGCCGCGATTCGCACCTGCTCGTCTGCCGAAAACCCAATAAACTTGTCATCTACCTGGACTTCGATCAGTGATAGACCTGGCGCCGCGAGGGCGAGTTCGGTGGTGATTTCCGACGCGAGAACCGTAGATTCACCCCCGTGCTCGAGCACAACCACACCGGGCTGTGCCCAGGCCAGGCCCACCCCCCACACAGCTATGCACGCCAACGAACCTGGAATCATGCGCCCTCGTCGGATTCGAGGATATCACCGCTCGTCCAAGGTGCTACGGCCTTGTACACGAACCGCCATTCTTGTGCCGCTCGCGGCCTGCGCGACGCCGACGTACTCGACAGGCAGACTACCTGAGAACTTCTACCCGGATGTGAACATCCCGAGAGGCCCGACCGCAACTAAATTAAGCGAGGGGAACACCATGCCCCCCTTCGCCTTCGCCGGCCACCAAGTGGATGTCAACGCCACCTTGGGTAGCCGTGCCCACCTCACCCAACCCGACGAGCACCGCACAGTTCAGGTCTCAACAGCTCGTGGAATCGCGCCCGTCTTTCGCAGAGGAAACTTGGGCCATATTGAACCCACCCCATGCTTATCGCCCCACTTGCTCCCTCTGCAGTGGGCGGTGTGTGCTTCTGGCGAGTCCACAGGGGTCGGGGTGCGGTATTTCCTTGGACACGCAGCAATGACCCTAGCGGTGTACACTGCGGCTGACTCTTGGAGGATATCCCCCTGCGCTATGCCTGGCTGTTGTTGGTCGCCCTGATCTGCGTCCCCGGTTGTGCCTACCGAATAGGTGGTGGACTCACCGCGGGTATTCTCGAAGAGATTGGTGGCGATGGGCGTTCTGAGGGCGTCGAGACCATGGGAGACCAGGTGCTCGAGCGGGCCCTCTTGGTCGAGCTGGGCCACCAACTCGGGTCGGGACTGTCCAGTGGTGCCACCGACATCACCCCTGAACAACAGGCCCAAATGGAGTCGGTGATCGACGGTCTGCTCACCGTTGCAGCCGAACGATCCGGGCAAGGCCTGCACAACGAGGTCTCTCCGCAGCTGCGCGACATGGTCCAGCGCGGCATCATCGACACGCTCACCGACGGCATCAACGGCAAGCTGGGCGACAGCCTCGAGCGCACCGTAGACCGGGTGGTCGACCAGGCGGTGGTCAGCCTTCGCCAGGGCATGTCGAACGATGAGACCAAGTATGCGATGTCCGACCTCATCCGCGAGTCGGTGTATTACGCCATGCGCGAAGGCCAGGGCACCACACCCGCCGTGTCCGAGACCATCGAGTTCACGCTCACCGAGAGCCTGCTCGAGCCCATGGAAGAGTCGGTGGGCGGCATCACCGACAAGGTGGCCGTGCAGGTGCAAGAACAATACCAGCGAACCGAGAATCTACTTAAAACCATCATCTTCGCGCTAATGATCGTGATGAGCATGCTCGCCGCGGCCTACCTGCTCCGCGGTCGGCGCCTCCAGCGGGTACAAGTGGGCGCCCAAGCCGCCAAGGCCGCCCTAGGGTCTATCGACGTCGCCCTCGAGGGCCTCGACGACGCCACCCGCGCCGCCGTCCAAGCCAAGTTGGCCACTTACCAAGACGTGGCCCGCCGCGCCGCAGAAGAGTCCAACCATCTCGACACCCCCGATCCCGCCCAACGTCGCGACGACGATTACATGCGCTGATCCCAGCGGGTTAAACGTCCCTCATCTTGAAGGAGCCCGCCATGTGGTGGACCTTGCTCATGGCCACGGCCCTGGCTCAAAATACCTGTGAAAAAGTCGGACTTTCCACCATCGCCGACGTTCCGGCACCGGCGGTCATTGTCCTCGGCGAGCGCCCCGGCGCCTGGCCCGATCTACTCCGCGTCGAGAAGCTTGTGCACAAGCTTCGTCGAGACGAGCAGGTCTCCCTGGCTTTTCAGGCTGTAAACCGCGACAAGCAGTCAGTGCTCGACCAGTTCGAGGACGCGAAGCTCCGACAGACCGACCTGCCATCCCTGCTGGACTGGGCCGCCCATTGGACCATGCCGTTCGACCACTACCAACCCCTCATCGCCATGGCCGAGCTCGACGTTCAGCTCATCGCCGCCGGCTCCGACGTCGAGCTCCGGCCGGCCGACGCGCGGGTGCCCCTTCCCCCTGGCTACATCCACATCCTGATGGATGCCGTGGGCGAAAACCCCCTTCCCGTCCAGACGGAATCCACGTTCGTTCAGACCATGGCTTGGCGGGACTATAGCATTGCTAACACCGCTATCCAGCAATGGAACGGCGAAGGATACCTGTTCATCCTCGCCGACCGACTGCACGTGGAAGGCAACAAAGGCGTGCAGTGGCAAGCGGCCCGTCTTACCGAGCATCCCGTTCAAGCCGTGCTTCTCGCCGACGGGAACTCCCCCTGCTACGCTGGCGACCGCATCTGGCGCGAACATATGCTCGACCGCTAGCCAACGGTCTCTAGTCAATCCGCTGTAAGTGCTCGGCCTGGGCACGTAACGACGAATAACGGGCCGGCCACATGCTCTCGGCCGATTGCTCGTGGGCCTCTGACAGCGCCCGAATCACCAACCGGCGAGCCTCGACGACATCGCCGGCCGCTTCGTACACATGGGCGAGGTCGGACAACACCCACGGAACGATGTCACGGGCGAGATCGTGACGCTCGGTCTCGGCCAACGCCCGTTCAAGCTCGGTACGCGCCAAGGGCCAGTCTTCGGCGCGGCAAGAGACCGACCCCACAGCCCAGCGCGCCGCGATCAGCTGCCGTGGATCGACGTGATGACCGGCCTCGACACGACGTAGACGGGCATTGAGCGCCTGGGTATAGGCGTCGACCGCGCCGTCGAGTTGACCGTCCAAGTCGAGGGCCGCACCCAACGCGTTGAAGACGGGCGCCAACTGATCCCAGGGGTCGTCTTCGCCCGCGCCGTCGATGCCTCGCTGGAGCCAATCGATGCGGTCCTCGTTCTCGGACGTGCGCGCCAACATCATGCAGGCATCGAGGGCCTCGTCGAAGCGACCGTGGTGCTCGGCCCATTGCAGATAGTCCCGCATTTCGGACTCGGCGACGTCGGCGGCGTCTCGTTCGAGAGCCAGGCGCACCAGAACCCGTCGGTAACGACCGTACGCGTCGAGGTGCTCGGGGTCGATGAATCGACTCGCGGCCTGTAGCAGATCGGACGCCAGTTCGAGATCGTTTGCGCGCAGCGCACACCACGCCAACATGGCCCGCACGACCACCTCGGTGGGGCGATCGGATTTGTCTTGGGCTCGCTCGAGCAAGTCGGCGTACTGAGCCCTTGCGAGGCTGACTTTACCAGCACGAAACTGTTGGTCCGCACGCGCGAGCAGCGTGGTGAGTGTGGTGGTCAGCAGAGACATCGTCGCTCCTGACCACAGCTTAGCGGATTACGCGCCTCGCGCGTACACCCAGGGAGTCCTTAGCGGACAGCCTTGACGTCTTTCGGGCTGCAGTAGCCGTAATCATTGCCCCAGGAGTTGCGCTCGTAGCTGATCACGGCCGCAATCTCGAGGTCGTTGAGCATGTCGCCTTGGGGGACCATCACGCCGTTGTACTTGACACCGTCGACCTCGATCTCGCCGGTGAGGCCATTGATGACGATGCCCGCGTGTGTGGCGCAGTCGCCCATGTGGTCCTTCTGGCCCTTGAGCGGCGGGAATGCACCGGCAACGCCTTCGCCATTGACCTGGTGGCAGGTTGCACAGGCCAGCGCGCTACTCGTGTAGACCGCCTCGCCCATCTTCAACAAGAAAGCTTGCTTTTCGTCTTCGGTCGCCAGTGCATCCCACTCGACCATCGGGTCGACCTTGACCTCTTCGGGCACGGGGGCGGGAGCGGGAGCGGGCGCCGGCTTGGCCTCGGGAGCGGGAGCGGGAGTCGGGGCAGCGGTCTCACCGCCGCAACCAGCAAGCAGAATCATCGCGAACGTCAGGGTGCGCATTGTGAAGATCTCCATTGAGGGACTTACTCCACCTATTCCACAACCGTACCCGCTCGCTGGGTGCCGCAACAATCCGTGGCGGACTGGAAGCGACGTCCCCGGACCGCCGAAGACCCTAATCCTAGAACCTCACGCCAATGCGTACGCCAGGTGCGACGCCCACGCGAACATCTCCATGCACGGCCGAGCGGCTGTGCGGCTGCTCGGAATAGTGGGGCTCGTGGTGGACCATAGGTGCCCTAACGGGCAGGTCCGTATGACAACTCGACACCCTCTGAGTGGCTCGACGAGGCGTGTTGAACGCCAACGTCTTTTGACTCTGTCCGTAGGGCTGCACCCAGATGGACTCGTTCGAGATCACCCGAAGTCCACGGCCATCGATCACCTCGGTGACCATGCGTTGGTTGCCGCTCTCCACAACTAAAAATTGGCTGGTGTGGGCCGCAATCCAGCTGGGTTGGCCATCAACGATCACCCGCATCGAGAGGTGGCTGGGGTTGGTGACTCGAAGCACTGCTTGAGTGGCCTTGACGTCGATGTGCGACGTGGCACCCCGGTGCAGGTGTACCGACCGGTTGGCCAACACGCCGCCGCGGGTCGTGCGAACGATCACCGTACGGTTTCCCGGCATTGCGGGGAACATCATCACTCGATCGGGGAGAACCATACCGGCGTAGCTGCCACCGATATACACCTCGACCCGCCCGTTGAAGTCGTTGTCGATCTCGACAAAACTACCGTGAGGCTGATGCGAGTGGGACTGTGGGCTCGCGAGAGCCAGAGCCGGTAGCAGCAGCGCGCTGAGAACCGAGAGGCGGATGATAATGCGTGTCATGTCTCCTCCATTGAGAACGACAAAACGACGCTACCGCCCGCCTCTATATTCATCGAGACCTGTGATAACTCTTCAAAGAATCATCGATTAGACAGGACCTAACCTCCGATCAATGTTCCGATCATATCGTCTGTGAGGCGCGTCGGGTGGCCACGCCAGACCACTTTGCCGTCTTTCACAAGGGCAGCGGCGGGGATGCCACGGATGCCGAAGCGGTTGGACATGGTGGCGTCTTGCTCTTTGGCGATGGGGTACTTCACGCCGTTGTCTTTCACGAAAGCGGCGACCTGATCATCGGTGATGTTCTTGGTCTGCTTGGTGAGGCCGATGACGTTCATCTTGCCAGCGTACTTGTCGGATGTGGCCTGAAGCTTGGGCAATTCGCGCTTGCAGTGCGGACACCAGACTTCCCAGAACACGACCAGCGTGGGCGTGTCGCTGGAGAGGTCGGCGCTGCCTTGGTACCACTTCTCGATCTGCAGATCGCCAGCGTCGACGCCGATGACCTTCAGCTCGTCTTCGAGGCGAGAGGCGGCGCGCGCGGAGCGGGTGTTGGGGTACTTGGCCCTGAGCTCGGCAACCTTGGCCTTGGCCTCGTCGTACTTCATGGCCTCGGAAGCCAAGGAGGCCTCCTTGAGCAGGCCGGAAGCAAGTTGCTCGTTTGGATCGGCCGCGGGCGGCTGCTTACCCACAGGCGCATTCTTGGCGTTCTCTTCGAGGGTGGCGACGCGCGTTTCGAGATCGTCGAGTGCTTGGGTATCGCAGCCCATGGTGGCGGACAGGGCCACAATGACAGCGAACAGGGGAATACGATTCACGGTTCATCTCCTTCAAACCGGGGGGCCACCCGTCTTAACATCCGCGCGAGCCACCTGGTTGATTCAATTCGTCACGGTTGGTAGAGCCGGCCGATTGCCAGCGCCAACCAACAGATGCTAGAGGTCTTCGGTGCCCTGGGACGCGCGACGCGCGCGGTAGGCCAGAAGCTTGGCTTTAAGTTCGGGGTCGTGGAGCGCCATGCTCTGGATCAAGTGCAGCGCTGCGTTGGTGGCGCCCGAGCCGCCGATGGCAAACGTGGCCACGGGTACGCCGCGGGGCATTTGAACGATGCTGTAGAGCGCATCGGTGCCGCCCAGGGCTTTTGCCTGAATGGGGACGCCATAGACCGGCAACGTGGTGACGGCGGCCAGCATGCCCGGAAGGTGAGCGGCCATACCCGCACCGGCGATAAGGGCGCGAATGCCGCGCGCTTCGCATCCGTTGGCGTACTTGAGCATGCCCTCGGGGTTGCGGTGGGCGCTCATGACCTTGGCCTCGAACGGGACGCCGAAATCAGAGAGAATGTCTAGCGCCTCTTGCATGACTGGAAGATCAGACCGACTGCCCATGAGAACACCGACAACTGCTTTTACCACGACTTCCTCCTTGAGAGTGGCGTACTAGCCTGAGCCACCAGAACCTGCCAGGGTGCCTTTCACGGTTCTTTCAAACGAAATTTCGAGGTGGAGCTAGTTCCCGCCACCGGAACCGACCACCAGGGCACCCAATACGTCGGGCTGCCCCCTGATGTACCGGAACTTGGGCTCGGCGACGACATACAAACGGCGGCCGACTTTGGTCCAGGTCTGCGACCACCCTAACCGCACGGCTGCGCTGGGGTTCACCGTAACGAAACGCTCGACTTCAGTGATGTCTGCCCGCACGTGGTACATGAACGCCGGACCGGCACTTAGGCCAACCTGTAGATTCTTGTCACTGACGTGATCCCAAGCCCCATGGGGCTCGGCAGCGAAGCTGGTATAGACGCCGAACGGCCCCTCCATCACCGCCGTGAACATGCCGCCTATCCGATGATTACCCAAGTGCTTGCCGCCTGAAAAACGGGCGCCGAATCCAATTCCACCCTCGATGAACTCGTTCCAATAGGTGACGGTTCCCAGGCTGAAATGCATGCCGAATTCGTAGGAAAAGTTAGGTGGGAAGCGTTCTACGTCGAACGTTAGCTCGGGCAGCGAGTCCATCGTGAGGCCCACATCGACGCCTGAATCCTCTTGTGCGAAAGCCGTCGCGCCCACGAACAAAAATGTGAGGGCGAAGAAGGTCGGTAGGGTCTTGTTCATGGGAGACTCCGAGCGGATACTTAGATACTATCCGGCTATCTGGCTCATTGCTGGCACCGGTCGCACCTGCTTGGTGTCACCAGACAACTTCCCCGTTAACCCACGAGGTGGATTCTCACCGCCTCAACCGCGTCGCGCTATGTTGCGAATTGTCCCCAGGAGCACCCTCTGGCCCGAACATTCCGGTTTCTTCGCACCCTAGGAGCGGGCGCCTTTGGCGCAGTTCATCTCGCCGAGGTTCGCCAGGACAACGACTTTGTGCAGACCCTGGCCATCAAGTGGTTGCACGCGCGATGGTCCTCCAGCACCGAATATACCAGCCGACTGCGCGACGAAGCCCGCCTCCTGGCCCTCCTCCGACACCCGGCGATCGTCGGCGTCCACGGCCTCACCCGAATCGATGGGCGTTTGGCCATTCTCATGGAGCCTATCGATGGTGTCGACCTCTCCCACGTAGACCGACTCCCCCTCCGCGCCGCCCTCCAAGTGGCCGCCGAGACCGCCGACGCCCTTGACGCAGCATGGTCCCAGCAACCATCCGGCCACAGCGCCCCGCTTCACGTCGTTCACCGCGACATCAAGCCGTCCAACATCATGGTCACCGCCCGAGGTGCGGTAAAAGTTATGGACTTTGGCGTCGCCCGCGCCAGCTTCGACACCCGAGAGGCCCAAACCCGAAGTCAGCAGTTCGGCACCGCTCGGTACATGGCTCCGGAGCGCTGGCTGAACGGCGTGGCCGAGGCCCCCAGCGACATCTTTTCGCTGGGCGTCACCCTCATGGAGCTCGCCAGCGGTGAGGCCTTTGCCCAACCGCGGCTGTCCCGCGAGGGGTTCGCCGCCGACCTCGACGCGGGACTCAAAACCCTGCCTAAACAGGTAGAACTCGAAGCACTAATTCGACGGATGTGTGCCTTCTTGCCCCAAGACCGCCCCGATGCTTCCGAGGTCAGCCGCCTGTGCCAAGAGCTGTCCAACCGGGTTTCTGGGCAAAACCTGCGCACTTGGGCGGCCGTCGGGGTCGTCATCGACACCTCTGTGCAGGCGAGCAGTCCCCTGACCGGTACCGAGGTCCACGAAGACTCCGGCGACATCGACACCACCTTCGCCCCCGAAGACTTAGACGGAACCACTGATCGGCCAGCGCCGCCTCATTCCACCAAGACAAAAACGCGGCCGATCTTCTCACTTGGAAACTCCGATATTGTCGAAACACAGAGCCATGTGATCGAAGACCGCCGGCGCGGTCGAGCGCCCTGGTTCGGCCTGGGTCTGATGGCAGTCGGATTGTCAGTGGGCTGGTGGATGTGGCCGCCAAGCGTCGCTTTCCCCGCAGACCCGACGCCACTCCCTCAAACCGAGCTCGCCGCGGTAGCGCCCGTGTTGGTCGAGCCAGAGGTCGTCAAGCCAGACGCAGCGCCCGTCCCCCAGCCGGAAGTCGCCGTCCATTCACCGGCCCCCGCCTCGCCACCCAAGCGCTTTCCACAAATCGAAGACGACGGCGTCGTCGATGTCCAGACCGAGCCCGAAGCCGAGAAGGTGCACGTCATCTTCAACATCGACAAGGGCCTTCTGGTCCGCACTCCTTACGGAGACGCCAAGCCACCGCGTCAGGGCCTGAAGCTACCGAAGAACCAAACCGTCCGCCTCACCGTCACCGAAGATGGCGAACAATGGACGTGCCAAATCTCGGTGGGCTCGACCACGTCGCAGATCTCCATTCAAGGCCGCGACAACGGACGGTGCCACAAATAGGTCACCCCCCGTAATCGAATTCCTCCTCTCCCTTGCTATACCTTCGGCATGTTCACCACTCTCATACCGCTCGCGCTCTGGTCCAACGCCGCCGGCGCCCAAGAAGTCGGCGACGAACTCGAGCCCGAAGTTATGAGGCCGTCGCCCACCAGCCAGTGCGCCGACGCCGCCAGTGGCGCCGAAGTCGAAGTGTGCCTTCAGCTGGCCGCCGCCAACCCCCCGCACGTCGACGGAATCTCCGCGGCCCTCCGCGCCCACATCTCCCGGGCCAGTGATGGCGACCGCGACCTCCTGCTGGCCGTGCTCGCCCTAATGGACGATGCCAGCGTCGCCGACGCCACCCAGCGCATCATCGCCCTAGGTGACCCACGAGCCCTCGCCCCCCTCGTCGCCTGTTCAGAACGCAGAACCGAGGCCGTTTCCGCGCACTGCGTCCAAGCGATAGCCTCCTTTCCCAATTCCCTGGGCACCCTGCGCGCCTGGGTCCGCGAAACAAACACCTCCGAGGCCCTCCGACACCAGGCAGCCCTCGCCCTGGGCGCCCTGCACACCGAAGAAGCCGCCGACATCCTCATCGAGACGCTCCGGCTCCCCCGGGTACCCCCGCTATTGCGCCGGAGCATGATCGAGGTCATCCAACGTGACTACCCCCATCGCCTCGCCGAGCTAGACGGGCAGGTAAGTACGGATGGACGGGCCTGGCTGGCACTTGGCTCCGGCTGGGGGTTGGGCTTCTCCATGGCAGCGGCGGGTCATTTCGGCCAGACCGAGCTGGAGGCCTTGGGCTGGGCCACGGGGGCAACCACGGGCGCCGTCGTGGGCGTGTTGTACGCAAACGCCTGGCCCATGGAGGCCGGAGACGCCGCATTTATTAGCACCTCCGGCATCTTGGGCACCACAAGTGGCATGCTCATCAGCACCGGTCTCGGCGACAACTCCGACGACCACTATCTAGGAGGACTCGGCGGGCTCGCCGCCGGATATGGCACCGCTGTCCTCCTCCGTCAGACGCACAACGGCACCGCCCTCGACAGCCTCGAGGCCACCGGAATCGCCACCTTGGCCACTCTGGGAGCCGTTGGCGCAGCGTCCCAGCTGACGAACACCCCCCAGGCCAATATTCAGCCGCTCAACCTTGTCTCAGGTCTGGCACTCGGCACCGGAACCCTCGTCGGCCACACCGTCGCCCCCTGGGTGGACCTCACCCCCGAAGACACTGGCCTGTTGCTCCTCGGCACCGGCTATGGAGCCGCGTTTGGCGCACTGTTGCCCGTCGACTCCCAGAGCCCGGCCGGACTCGCGCTGCTCGGTGGAAGCGCCGGCGGACTGCTCGCCTACGGGGTCGCCTCACAGACCGAGCTCGGATGGGACGCGCAGTTCGCGAGCTGGGCGGGTGGCATCTACGGCGGCGTGTTCGGCTCCGGGGCGGGCCTACTCATCGACAGCACCGACCCCAAGGTCGTGAAGGGCGCAACGCTCACTGGCACCAGCCTAGGCATGGCCGTAGGCGGCTGGCAAGCCTGGATCGATCCCGATCCCATCGATGACCGCGACGCCGTTTTGGTGGGCCTCACCACCGGCTGGACAACGTGGCAGTCGATAGGTTGGGCGCAATACACGCAGCCAACGCAGAATCAAGTGGGCGTCTACCTGATGATCCCGCCGGCAATCGGCGCGGCCACCGCAATCGTATCACCGCTGGTCGACGTGCCTGCGGCCCACGCCACTGCCGCCACAAGCGTGGGCGTATGGGGCGCCTATATCGGGGGAGCCTCGGCACAGATTATCCAGTCCAATGCCCTGCTATGGTCCCTGGTCGGCAGTAATATTGGCCTGGCTGGTGGCGGCCTGATGATGTCTCCACTGGTCGGCGCTCCGCCCCTAGTGGTGGGACTCGCCGACGCCGGCGGCGTGTTGGGTGGATCGACCGCCGCCCTGGGAACCGCCTTCTTCACCCAAAACACCGAGTCCATTCTCATCGCGTCCATAGTGGGCGCCGGCGTCGGCGCAGTGGGCGGCGGCGCGTTGG
>JAACDH010000082.1 GCA_009936995.1 Rhodobacterales bacterium | reverse complement strand
CTGCCTTCTCGACCGTCTTGGCGGCTTCGGGCGCTGCCTTCTCGACCGTCTTGGCGGCTTCGGGCGCTGCCTTCTCGACCGTCTTGGTCTCGACTTCTTCGGTCGTGCCGGGCTTGACTACGTCCTTAGTTCCTTTACGCTTCTTCTGGAATCGACCCGAATCGTCTTGCTCCAGAATGAGGAATTCGACGCGGCGGTTCTTCTCGCGACCTTCGTCGGTCTCGTTGTCGGCGATGGACACAGTATCGCCAAAGCCCTTGGCCTGAAGACGGCCCTCGGCCACGCCCAGCTCGACCAGGCGATCGTGCACGGCGATGGCGCGGTCCTCGGAGAGCTTGAGGTTCTTGGCCGGGTCGCCCTGGCTGTCCGTGTGACCACCAATTTGGATGAGCTTCACCGTTTTTTGGTTGGTGAGCGCGCCAGCGATGGCCTCAATTAGGGTGTCGGACGAACGACGGATGGTGGCGCGTCCGCTAGCGAACTCGATGGTATCCGTGATGACGAGCGCTTTGGCCGAGTAGTAGACGGCGCCCATGCAGCCGTTGCTGCGCATGGGGTTTACGTCTTTCGGCGCGGCCTCTTCGGGGCAGGCGTCGCGGTGATCAGGCACGCGGTCGGCGTCGCTGTCGGGGCAACCAAAGGCGGACTCGGGACCTGCGTCTTCGACGCACTCATCGATGGAGTCTTTCAGGCCGTCTTCGTCCATGTCGGGGCAGCCGGCGGCGGACGCCATACCGGAGTCGAGAGGACAGATGTCGTCGGCGTCGAGGACACCGTCTTCGTCGTTGTCAAGCTCGGGGCAGCCGTCGTCGTCGGCGAAGCCATCGGCGTCTTCCGCTTCGTCGGGGCAGGTGTCGCTGACATCGGCGACGCCGTCTTCGTCGTTGTCGAGGTCGGGGCAGCCGTCCTCGTCTTGGAACGCGTCCATGTCTTCGGCGTCATCGATGCACTGGTCGATGTCGTCGACGATGCCGTCATCGTCGGAATCTTTAGGACCGCCGAGGGTGATTAGGGCGCCGACGGTGGTCTCCCAGTTCATGAAGGCGTCCCCGTGGTTCTCCCAGTTCTCGTTGCCGAGAGAGAGCATCCAGCGGAGGTCGGTGCGGATGGCGAAGGAATCGGAGATGGGGAACATGAACCCCGGGCCGCCGTTGACCACGAAGTCCAGGTCGGAGTCGGTGCCTTGGGGCAGCGCGAGCTCACCGTCGTCGCTAATCTTCTTCGACCAAGCGCCGAAGCCCGCCACGAACAAGATGCTCATGGACTCTTCGGGCCAGATGCGACCGACCAGGTTGACCCGGGGGATGATCGACATGGCTGGGAAGAAGTCGGGTGTGCCGATTTGCGTTTGACCCGGCATGATGCCGATGTCGGCTTCGATGGCCAAGGTGGGGTTGACCCAGTAGCCGATGCGCGGGTTGAGGGTCGGCGCGGTGCCGAGAACCTCGAGCGGATCGGTAATTGTCGCACCGCCGGCAAGGCCGAATTCGAATGCGCCGTCGCCCGCGTGGGCAGACGTGGCTGCGAGCAGGATGACTGGGAGCGTGAGTAGGGACTTCATTCTGCGCCTCTGATGCTAACTTCTAGTCGCGTGACGGCGTTTGGGGAACAGGATTCCCCAAGTGCGTAGCCACGCATCTTCGCAGCTTCGGTTGCCCATGGCAACGTCGACTTGTTCATTGGGGGTTCTCGGAGCCAGATACCACAGCGGCCAAGGCCTCGAGTGTGGCGTCGATGGTGACGGGAGGGTTGCAGTGTCCTCCACCATATTCGCCTTGATGGTAGCGTAATGTGGTGTCGGGGTCTTTTAGAAGATGTCCGGTGAGCAGCGCCACCACAGAATCTCCTGGGGCGATCAAACCACGGTCGACCATTTGCCTCACGCCGGCCACCGAGGCGCAACTCGCGGGTTCGGCACCAATTCCGAAGGCGTCGACGATGGCTTTGGCCTCGAGGATGTCGGTGTCGCTGACGTGGGTGACGACACCGTTCGTGGCGCGTATGGAGCGCACCGCCCGGTTGAAAGAGACAGGGTTTCCGATCCGGATGGCCGTCGCGACCGTTTGGGGGCTGACCGCTTCGATGGACCTGAAGTCTTCGGCGAAAGAAGCGGAGAATGGCGCTGAACCTGCTGCCTGTACTGCGAGCATCCGCGGTACACGGTCGATGAGGCCGAGGGCGTGAGCTTCGGTGAGCGCGAGCCCGAATGCGGAGGTGTTTCCAAGATTTCCGGCTGGGAAGACGATCCAGTCGGGCGCTTGCCAGTTTAGCTGTTGGAGCAGCTCGAACATAATGGTCTTTTGGCCCTGTACCCGGAACGGGTTGAGCGAGTTGAGCAGGTAGAGGCCAAGCTCGGAGGCGGCGTCTTGGACCAATGACATGGCGTCGTCGAAGTTGCCGCGGATTTGCACCGTTCGCGCGCCGTAGGCCAGGGCCTGGCTGATCTTGCCCATGGCCGTTGCGTTCTCGGGGATGAGAATGACGGCCGGGATGCCTGCGAGGGCACCGTAGCTGGCGACGGCGGCCGAGGTGTTGCCCGTGCTGGCGCAAACAAAGGCGTTGGCGCCATTGGCGTAGCCGTGAGAGGCGGCGACCGTCATGCCGCGGTCTTTAAAGGAACCTGTGGGATTGTAGCCCTCGTGCTTGAGACGGAGGTTGGCGACACCGGCCCAGGTGCCCACTTTTCCGGCGCGGAACAGGGGCGTGTTTCCCTCGGGGCGGGCGAGGACTTTGTCCATCGGAAGATCCGGGTGGATCAACTCCTTGAAGCGCCAGACACCGCTGTCGTATGGAAACTCGGTGCGTCCCAGGCGGCTGTCGAACAGCTGGCGGCTGACTGCAACAGGCTCATGCACCGCATCTAGAGGCTCGCTACATGCACAGCGAAACTGTGTTGTGGTGAGCGGGGCGGTGTTGCCGCAGGCGGGACATAGCAGCCGAGTGGTCATGACTTTCCGGTTGGATGGGCCCCGAGATAGCCCAGCGGGGCTCCGCAGACATCCGAAGTGTGTAGGGACAGTGCCAGAAGTTCACATATTGTCGCAGGTTGAGCACGTTTCGCGATAGTCCGGGAGCATCATGCTTCATGTTTCTGTTCCCGCAACACTCGCCAATGTCGGCCCAGGCTTCGATGTCTTGGGCATGGCTGTCGGCCTATATAACCACTTCGGCTTCGAGCCTTCCGACACTTGGAGAGTTGAGGAGCGCGCGGTGCAGCCTAGGGAACATCTGGCCTTGTGGACCGCCGTTCGCGCTGTCCAGCACTTCGGTGGCTCGCTGTCGCCTCTTCGGATCACGGTAAATGAAGGCGTGCCGCGGGCTCGGGGTCTAGGTTCGTCGGCCACTGTGCGCGTGGGTGGTTTGATGGCGGGATTGCACTTTTCAGGCGTTCAGATCCCCCGGGCGGATCAACTCGCCTTCCTCTCGGCCGAGGAGGGCCACCCGGATAACGCGGTTCCGGCGGCGGTAGGTGGGCTCACGCTCTGTTCCCAGCGCGACGGTTCGCTGCACACTGAGCGCTTCGATGCACCCGACCTCCAGGTCGCGTTGTGCATACCCAGCCACGAGGTCGCTACAGATGCAGCGCGGGCCCTGCTGCCGGGCTCTGTGCCTCTTGCCGACGCGGTGTTCAACGTTTCGGCGGTCAGCATGTTGTTGGCGGGTCTGATCGGCGGTCGCCCCGAAGCGCTTCGCTTGGGATTGGCCGATCGGCTGCATCAGCCG
>JAACDH010000536.1 GCA_009936995.1 Rhodobacterales bacterium | reverse complement strand
AGTGGTCTTAAGAGCATCGCTACGGTCTACGAGATCGAAGAGGGTGGCCTGAACGGGCGAACGCACAAGCGCGCAGGCCAGTCCCGGTGGGAGAACATCGTTCTTCGCTACGCCACCAACGCAAGCAATCAAATGCTTGAGTGGCGCGACCGCTTCCTGCAAGACCAGTTTGACCAACGACTTAAATTTAGCGGCTCGATTGCCCTAAAGAACAACCACGGCGACGTGGTGCGGCGCTGGCACTTCACGAATGCTTGGCCGGTAAGCTGGGAAGGTCCCCAGCTGGCTTCTTCTGGTTCCGAGCTAGCCATCGAAACACTGGAAATTGCCCATGACGGCCTCAGCGTCAGCAACCAGTAGCGTGACTGCTTTCTGTTCTCTCTCTCTCTATCTATCTCTCTCTCCCATTTGGGGAGTCTCTAAATGAGCAAGACCCGCACCGTACCTGGTGAAAATCTGTCTGAGCGACTTTCTGCACGCCTCGGTAGCCGTGCCAAAGTTGGTCAGAAGTCCGAGTTTTACCATCGCCTCGGCGTAGAAAACCCGTACGACAGCCATGCCCCAGCGCAAGAGATGGCCGAAAACGGCATGTTCTCGTTCCTGAGCGCCTCGGCCTACTACCGCGAATTGAAATCCAGTCGGCATCGCATGATGTGGCGGATCGACTCCATCCGGCATCGCCCCGTCGCCGGAGAGCGTCTGCGTGCGGCAGGCCCCTCGTTTGCTCGTCCGCAGCGCGAGACCGTGTTGGCTGGCCCTGGTCTGCACGACTTGGTCTACGTCGATCACGACGCCCAAAGTTCGGATAAGATTGAGGAGGCCTCAGCGGCGTTCCCGCGAAGCAAACGTCGGGCGGCCACGACGCGCCGCTCTGTCGCTTTGCGCCCAATGCAACGGGCTGCCGAAAAGCACGTGCCCGCAGCAGATTCTGCGCTCGATAAGCGCCTCAACGAAGTTCTCGCCACGCTCCGCACTTCGGTGCGAGGTGACACCCGCCGGGCGCTCGAGCAAGCAGTGAAGGGCAGCGGTGCTCAGCGTGAACGCGCCCTTGAACGTGTGGTCCGCGGTGTCCGGGGACCCGTGAGAAGGTCTGTGGCTCGCCGAATCACCGATGCTCGCGTCGATGCCGACCAGGCGCCTATCGCGGTTGCCAAGGCTCGAATGATTGGAGGACGCCAATCGTCGCGCTCTGCGGCTAAAGGGCTTCGGCCGGTGCTTCGCAACTCCCCTGCGTTGGTCGCCCTGCAACCCCAGCCCGGTCTGGTTTCGGCACAAGACGAAGGCGCGCCTGCACTGGCCTTAGGTCAGTCCAAGCCACAGGCTCGCGCACGAGTCCACAAGACGGCCGCTCGCAGCCGAAAAAGCCGCAGCGTTACCCGTCGCGATGTCTCAACTCAGACCCGCCCCATCCGCGGTGCGTCAAGCCATCAGGCTCCATCGGGTGAAGCCACCGCTCGACGCACTGGCCCCGCACAATCGCCCACAGAACTCCGTTCCGTGGCTCGGTCCAGAGCAACACAGCGCTCCTATCGTCGGGTCGCCACCTCTAGGCGCCCCACAGCTTGGGTTGCGGCTCTGGCTCGTCCCAAATCGAACGACACCGATGTGGCAGTCGCTCGTGGCATGTCGGCGGCAAGCCCTGGTCGAAGCAGGCATACAGTCTCCGAGCCTGTGCCCCGTGCAGCGCGCCGGTCTCTCGCGGGAATGAGCTCCGCTCAATCGGTAGCGCCGTTGTCGGGTGCAGCTACGCGGTGGCTGTCTGACTCGCTGCATCCCGAGCGCGTAGTTGGCGCGCGGGCGTCTCGGCAACCCACGGCACCTGCTTCCGTCCGTCGAACCAAACGCCTGGCTGGCGCCATGGAATTGCCAGCCACATCCGAGCCCATTCTGGCCGAGGAAATGCCGGTCGCCACCCGTGGAATCGGTCCAACCTCTCGACGTAAATTGGCCGCGCGCCGCGATGCCGCCCCGACACAGAGTGTTCAAGCTCCCCGCAGCATGCGAGAGGTCCGAAGCCAGGAAGTCGCATCGACGCTACGGGCCGCTGACCGGGCCCAGAAGACGTCCGCTGTGTCGCTGAGCGCAAGCCCAGTTCGGCCCATGCGTCTTCGCGATGAGCTCGCGACCCCGAATGCGACTATCCGAGCGGTCACGATGCGTGCCGACACCCCCGCGTCATCTTTGGCGGCGCGTCGCGTCTCCGGGGTTCCCTCCAGGGGCGCGGTCGCGTCCCGTGCGGTCCAACCCCTTTCCAAAGCGGTTGCGCTCGCTCCGGCACCTAGCGCTACCGTCGTGGGGATCAACGACGCCTCCGCCTCCAAGCTGGGCACGTCTCGCCCCATCGCGCGTACCCGACCGGTCAAAACCCAAGCCACGATCCGAGCCGCTCGTCGGGCCGACCGTCTGCCGGTCACCGATGCGCGCGGCGTGGCCTCAGCCCGTCCCGACGTCATCGCTCATGTAAAGACATCGCCGACTGTTGCGACACGCGCTGGGGCGACCCGTCGTCCGCTTCAGGCGCTCTCACGCAGCCTGCCACAAGCCCAGGCGGCGTTGCCGTTGGCGCCAGTGGTCGCTCGTGCCGTTGCGGCCGAGTCCGCTGTTCCCGGTCTTGAACGCGCCACCCGTTTGCACAGTCGTGCTCATGCAGGCTCCGATGTAGACATGCTTACGGTGTCTGCTCCCACTCCGTCCATTGTCGAAGAGGCGGCGTCCCAGGGCACGGTTAGGTCACGCGCTAAGCGAAGCACCCATGTCGCCGATCGCGCTATGGTTACCGAAGGCGCCAAGGTGACCGAACGTGTCGAGGAGCTGCGGGCAAGGCGTGTCACACGTCACGGGATTCGTTCGCCAATGAGCCGTCGCGCGTCACAGCGTATGGCGGCGGGTATTCCGACCGACCACCGTGTTCAGGCCGCACCGAGTCCTGCTGGCTTCGTACATGCGGTTCAAGCCGAGCGCGCGCTGTCTCCAGAATCGGCGCCGGCCCCGACTCGCAAAGCGGGTGCACGAAGCCCCCGTACCACTGCCCGCGTACAAGCGCGTGGTCGGAACACCGTTCGGGTCGACCATCGCGATCGAGCGCGACTGGTGGTTGCGCCCACAGATTACCTGCGAGTCGCCCAGGCTGCGGTCGCGCCCCAGAGCGCTGTCGGTCGGCCTGGTTCCGCGGCGGGTCGGCCGGTTGCTCGGTTGGGGCGTCGCTCCACCGAGGTTGTGGGCTCTTCGTCCAGCGCGGCCGGTCGTGCGGTAATCGCGAGACGGCCGGCATCAGGTCGTTCCCCGGCTCCGACGGCTCGGTTGCTCGGTCAGCTCAATCGCGCCGTGGTCGACCTCGACACCCAGTCTGACTTCGCGATTCGCACGCCTACACTTGCCCGTTATTCCCGTCAATCGGTCGTGCCGGTCGAGCGTGTACTGGGGCGCGTGCAAGGGGCTTCCCCTGGCGTCATCCCCGACGAACGCGTCTGGATGCAGCCGGCTGAGGCGTCCACTGAGGCAGATGTCGTCGCGGATGCACAGCCACTTGCTCGCAGCGTTAGTCGTGCGCCTCGTTTGGCTCAAGTACTTCGGCAAGTGTCTTCTGCCTTCCGCGCTTCCGAGCGCGCCGACGTTCAGGTCCTCTCGATCGACGCGGCTCGTCGGTCGGTACGCGACGCACCACGCGCGTCAGCGCCTACCATTCGTGCGATGCTTCAGGCGGACGCGACGGGGCGTATCGTGCAAGGACGTGCGACCGATCTTCGGACCGGTGGTCGGTCCGGCGCTGTTGCGCTGTCTCCGTTGCGCTCCACCTTGGCACCAACGCAGGCGGTCTCGACTGCAGAGTCCACGCCGACCTCCTTCCGGCGACCCTCCTCGGCGCGTCGCCGGCCAGTCGCGGCTGCTTGGGCCGAACGTCGTGCAGCAGTGGATTCATCCGGTCGTTCCTCGGCCCAGCTGAGCGCGCCCGGCTCTCGCATCGTTCATAGAGCCGTTTCGCCATTGGCGATGACGCTCTCGACGGGAAGCGCGACGGCCGACTCTGCGGGTGATTTTGTCGCGCCATCCACGTCCAAAGGTCGGAACCTTCGGGCTGGCGTGGTGGGCGGTGTCTCGCGATGGACGTCTCCGTTCCAGCCCAACGCTCAACCCGCAGCTGCGTCGTCGACAACGAATCGGGTCGGTCGTCGTGTAGTTCGCACATCCAGTCCCTTCACTCGGGTGGACCCAACGTCGAGTGGCTTCGGCTCGAGCGCTCCGATGGCTCAACCGATTGGGCTCAACGCAGCACGCGTCGATGACACCCTCGAGTTTGGCGACGAACTTGAGGCTGATTCTCCTCGTCGAAGCCGCCGAGTACGCAAGCCGCTAGGCGCTAGTGTTCGCACAAGCGGCAATCTTCTGACGGCGCTCGCCCGCGCCGGTGACGCTGAACAGGTGGTGCAAGTCATCCTTCAACGAAGCGGTGATTTGAACGGGTTGTCTCAAAGCCTGGGTGGCGCTGGCGTGCAAATTGCTCGTACTATCGCCGCGAGCGCTGCGGAACCCCAGCTCGTCCCAGCGACCCCACGTCGCAGCGGTATGGGACCTCGCCGCCGCGGTCTACGAGGGGGTGGCGCGCGTCACACGAGCGCCACCAACCATCGAACGCCTTCGATGAGTACCGTACAGTCTGCGGGCTCTCAGGGCGTTGGTTCCAGTAATGTCATGAAGCTCGCCAACAAACTGATGAAGCTCATTCATCTGGCCGAGCACAATCGTCGGGACGAAGCCCGTGGCCAGGTCCGAATGGCCGAAGATTCTTCTGCCGCACGGGCCGAGGGGGGGGGCGGTCGTCCAGGGCACGAGACGGTTGGTGAAGGAAACATGAGTATGCAGTCCCTCAAAGAGCAAGTGCTGCAAGAAGTGCAGCATCAAATCGAATTAATGAAGCAACGTCAAGGAGATCCAGATGTCGGCAATGGTTGGTGGTAGCGAGAAAGCGTTCATCACGAACGTAGATGCCGGAAGCGTCTTCTACGTGCAGTTCAACCCGAAAGAGTTGAAACTGGACGAGAAGTCCATCTGGACAGATGCGGGTGAGCAACAGGCCGATATTCCTCTTTTGACCTATGAAAAAGGTCAAGCGAGTACACTCAACATGGATCTTGTCTTCGATAGCACGGACGATGGTTCCAATTGTTACGACTCGCACGTGAAGAAGCTCCGTGCGTTCTTGTCCACATCGGTGGACCTGACCGATGACCACGGCAAGAAGATCTCGCGACCTCCGTATCTGTGTTTCACCTGGGGAACGTTCAACTTCGACTGTGTTCTCGAGTCTATCGGTGTGCAGTTTCTGATGTTCAAGCCCGATGGGTCTCCACTTCGCGCCTTGGTTACGGTTGGCTTGAAGCAGCTCGAACGTCGCGACATGGGTAGTTCTGCTGGAAGCTCAGTGATGCTGAGTGCCATGGGAACGATGTTGAGTGGCGGCGGCGACGTCTCCACCACAGTGGTCCAGCAGGGTGAAACGCTGTCCAGTATCGCGGCTCGCACCGGTACCGATATGCGCGACATCGCGGCGGCGAATGGCGTGGACGACCCGATGAACCCCGAGGTTGGCTCTACCATGGTTTGCCCGGGTAATAGCGATCTTGCGGGTGTGTTGGAAGCGCAGAATATGAGCACGGCGCCGAGTAACTAAAGCGCCGTCAAATTTAGGGGCGTCGCCCCCGGGCGTAACCTCTCTATGAGTCAATCAGCATCCACAGTGTATTTCACTGGACCCTACGAGCCGCCTCTGCGTCGCTCAGGAGTTGTCGAAAATGGGCCTCAACGAAAACCAAACTGCCCGGTACAAAGTCAACGTCGCGGGCACCGAGCTGCATCAGGACGACCCCAAGGGGCTCGACTACCTTTGTGTTGAGGACCATGTCGACATGATCGGCATTTGCGAGCTCACCTTCAGTAGCGACGATGGAATTGATTGGAAGTCGCTTACCGTTGGTGCCGACGTGGACATCGAGCTGGGTGGTAGTTCCCGTAAGTTGTTCAAGGGCACCATCACTGGTGTCCGACACGCGTATCAAAAGGGCAAGGACTCTCTCACAATTTTGGCGATGGACCCGCTGGTGAAGTTGGCGGCGAGCCGGCGTACCGAAGTGTTTGAACTGATGACCGACTCGGACGTCGCGTCTAAAGTTATTGGCAATGGGGCACCGGTAGGCGAGGTGCAGGCCACTAGTCGTGTTTACGACTACACGTTTCAGCGCAACGAGTCCGACTTCAACTTCCTTCGTCGGCTCGCTGCACGCAACGGCTTCGTACTGATGGCAAACGAGGGAAAAATTGACTTCAAGAAGACGCAGACCAGCGGCGGCGCGGTTTCGATTCCCAAAGACGAGCTAATCTCCATGAACTACGCCTATTCTCCGCGAGAGATACCGGCCGATATCACCTCCTTCGGTTGGGACTACGTCACAAAGGAGAAGATAGAAGGTTCCGCCGGGGCAGGCGATATCGACCTCATCGGCGGCGGCGATAATGTTGTGTCTAAGGCCAACATTTTCAGTGGAACGAGCTTTTTGTCAGACATTCTGGTCAACGATCAGACGTCTGCGAAAGCTCTTGCTGTGTCCGAGCTAAACCGCTTGGCTCGCAACTTTTTACGAGGGCGAGCGTCTATTCAGGGCAACGCCGAGATGTTTGCCGGTGGACAGATTCAGTTTAAGGACCACCGCAACGGATTTAACGCCGCCGGCTACCTGCTCTCCACACGGCATCGCGTCTATGTGCGCGGTGGATTCACTACTGAATTAGTGTTTTGCTCGAACACGTTTCCCGTCTAGCGACGCGCACAGTGGTTTAGCGCCTTCCGCCCGATGTTGGATGCGGATATGATCTGCTGAAAGTGTGCGGTGTCCGGTGATCGCGCTGTCAGAGCTTT
>JAACDH010000081.1 GCA_009936995.1 Rhodobacterales bacterium | reverse complement strand
GGCACGAAGTCGCCATCGGCGTCCATGTCGTCGTCGAAACCTGGACACGCATCTGCGTCGTTGCATACACCGTCGTCGTCTGCGTCGTCGTCGGTGGACCAGGTGAGCCCGTAACGTGTGGCGAGCGCCTCTTCTACGGTGATTCGCTCTGTACAGGAAAGGGCGCGATCGTACATGACGACTTCGGCGATGTCTCCATCAAACCACGCGCTGGCCGGAGCGAATCTGCCTACGGAGGCCCCGGCCCAACCGTTGAGCGGTGTGGTGTTGCCGTCGCTCACTTTCAGAGGTCCGTTGCGCCAGATGCTACGACCTGCCCCTTGGTCCAACGCGCCTACGTCCAGGTTCCATTCACGGCCAGCGACCTTTCCGGCGATGCTCGCGTCTAAGTCGTTTCCCCAATGGGCGAGGGTCACCAAGGTGTTGGTCCGGTATCCGACGATCAGATTGTTATTGTCGACACCGGATGTACCCCCGAGATAATAATTATCATTCGGTGAGCTTAACCTTCCGCTAACCACGAATAACGTGTAGTTTTGGCCAGCCACCCACGAGCCGTCGAAGCCGAGGTAGTCCGTGTCGAAGCGAAGGGAAGGCTGGTTGGATATCTCGGCATTTGACGAGATTAATTCGGGAAGATCGGCCGCTGTGGCGTTTGTGGCGTCGCGTCCGTTGCCGGACTGGTCCTGCCACACGGTGACCTCTCCTCCTAGGGTCGTCACGGAGTCAGCGCGGTACCAAACCTGCAGATCGGAGGTGACGCCCCCTGGTGCACCGAGTGCCGTTTGTAGAATCAGCCAAACCATGGAGACCTCTCGATACCTACATACCACCCGTGAGAATCCTTCGTCCCCATCTCTCTCGAGTGACCTTGCCCCGTTTTGACGGACCGCCTCGTTGAGATGGCCCCGGAAGACAGCATGTCCCCTGGAGCTGGGCGGCGATGGTGCTTTTGATGGCCATCACCACTAACGTCCTTGAATGGTTGTTTACGTGTCGTTTGTCATGCTGCGGCTGACCGTTGGGCTTCAGCCCATCGGGCTTCAAAAACCGCAGGACTGACCTGTCCGAGCGTCTTGTGGCGTCGCGTCATATTGTAGAAGCTAACGATGTAGTCGACCACAGCAGCATCAACAGCATCGACGTTGCCCCAGTTGGGGTCACGACCGGCAAGCTCTTGCTCGAGGGTCCCAAAGAAGGACTCAGAAACAGCGTTGTCCCGGCAGTTTCCCTTGCGACTCATCGATGGAACTACGGCGATGCGGTCCAGGTCAGAGCGGTAGTCAGCGCTGGCATATTGGGAGCCGCGGTCCGTGTGGTGAACCAGCCCTGGAGGTGGGTTTCGGAGTGCGACTGCCCGCTGGAGGGCCTCCCGGACCAAGCGGGTGCGCATGTGGTCTCGAACAGCCCAGCCGACGATGCGGGAGCCGGTCGCCGCGCGATGTGAAGGTCGATGAGGACAGCCAGGTATACGAAGCCGGTCGCTGTACGAAGGTAGGTGATGTCGCCCACCCAGACTTCGTTCGGACGCTTGGCGGCAAAGTTACGCTTGAGCACGTTGTCTGCGATTGGGTCCTCATGGTCTGAGTCCGTCGTTCCACCGCGAAACTTACTTTTGGCAGGCAGGCCCGCGATGCCTTCTTCTCGCATCAGCCGCGCGACGCGCTTCCTCGACACCCGAAACCCCTCGTCTTGGAGCTCCGCGTGAATCCGTGGAGAGCCGTAGGTCTCGCGACTCCGACGGTGGATGGCTCGGATGTGCACTCGCACCAGCCTGTCATTTGGCCCGCCGCGGGTAGGACGATCTAACTAGACGTAGAACGCCGACTTCGACACATTCAATACACGGCACATGACCTGAACCGGCCAGACTGCCAAGGCCCTCTGCGCGAAGAAGGCCGCCTTAGATTCAAGGGGTCGTTGCACCACGTCTTGATGCACGATGGTGAGGGAACAAATGGGTACTGGAAAGTGCTCCAGGAGCAGCCGCATCCTCCGCGGCCTTCACCCAGCGCGAGATGGTCGGCTGACCAACTCCAAGGTCCCGACTCACCCGAGACGCTGATAATCCGCGTTCGAGAACGAGTGCGACGGCCTCTGCCTTGAACTCTTTTGAGAAAACCCTTCTGGCCATTTGGCCTCCTACCTATGCTTAGCAGACTGTCCGGCTCAGCGGGGCAAGGTCAGTTTGGGGGTATCGCGAAGCCCGAAAAGCGCCTG
>JAACDH010000006.1 GCA_009936995.1 Rhodobacterales bacterium | reverse complement strand
GGTGACTACAGAAATCTCGTCGCGCTTGCAGTACTTCGAGAAAAACAGAGTACGAACACCGCCTTTGAAGACTGGAGTGTGGCCATGCGCTCGCAAATCCCAGTCGAATACCTCCATCACGCGTGGCGAGTTCTGCCCGACGGATTGGTTTGGACCGAAGTCCTCGCCGACTCCCCACGCCCCGCCGCCATGTCATCCGCGTGGGGCGCCTATTTGGTGCGTCGTGGCGAGACCGCGACAGCGCTGCTGGCGTACGAACAAGCGTCCCTCATCAGCCCAAACTCCCGGCATGCGTACCATCCCACGTACATCGCGCTACTCGCCGACTTCAACCGCCATGATGAGGCACTCCAACGCGCATATGTAGGGCGAGAGGCGAACCCCCAGAGCGAAACCCATATTCGCCTCATCGTGAATCTTCTCCAGGAAACCGGCCAGCACCAGTTGGCGTTGGACACTTACCGCCAAAACATCAAGTCCCATCCGAGCCTGGTCACCGGGTACCTCGTCTTGTTGTCCCAGAACGAGAACGCAGACATCGCGTTTCGGGAATTGAAGAGAATTTCCCTAACGAATGGCGCCAATCCGGAGGCCGCAATGGCTGTCGCGGCCATGTTCGCAAAAACCGGGCAGTTGAAAAAGTGCCGGGACGCAATGCTAATCGGCCAGTCCACCGGGATAGCGATGCCCAATGATGTTGAGGAACGACTGGTAAATCGGTGCACCATCATGGGCTCTGATGCGACAAAGCAACGACCATGATAGACGCAGGCACGGAGAAGAAGAGAATGGAGACTGGTTTGCGCAGCTCACAAACGCTAAAACTGAGCGATGTTTGGGCGTTATTGATGCTTCATTGGCCAGCAATCGTCGGTTCCGCTGTCGTCGGTGTAGGGGTAAGCATCGCGTACACGTTGTTGGTCACACCCCAATACGAGTCAACCACACTCCTGTACCTCAGTCCCGTGGCCGGCCAAGAGATGAAGGCTGACAAAGTCGTCGACAACGAGATGTTTCAGCTCCGCAACCGTCACGTCTACGAACAAACCCAACTTCGTGTCATCCAGAGCCAGACTTTGCTGATGAAGGTCATTCTCGCCTTCAACGAGTTCGGACATGACGAGCTCACCGCCAATACCGAAGGCGTAGAGACGCTCGGGCTCATGATGTCAGCCAAACCCCAACAGGGAACCGAGTTGTTGGCCATCACGATTCGCTCGGCGGACCCAGAAGTCTCGGCGATACTGGCCAATTTGATTGGCGAAGTGTACCAGCAGCACACCCTCGAATCCCACCGAGGCAATGCCATCGGCGCCCAACAGTGGATCGAAGACCAGCTCTCTGAGTGGCGCGCTAGAATCAGAGTCGCCAACGAGGCTCAGCTTGCGTTTCAGCGCACCAACGGAGCCTTCAGTCCATCCACTCAAGTCACCGCGCTCAGCGCACGTTCCGAGGCGCTCAATCTCGCTTTCGGGGAAGCAAATACCGAGCGGGTGATCCTCGCGACCACCATCGACGCGCACCAGAAACTTTGGGACCAAAACCGCTATGACGAGCTGGCCAAGGAACTGGACACACCACTCGTTCACTCTCTAAGCATCGACTACGCCCAAGCGGCCACATTGAATGCGCGCCTAAGCGCCAAATACGGTGAAAGACATCCACAACGGATCGCCGCCAAAGATGGGTTGGCCGCACTCGAAAAGGAGCTCATCGACGAGGTTTCTCTCTCCTTAGGCACCGAAAAAGCTCGCTTGTCACTGCTGAAAGACCGAGAAGCCACACTCTCCGCCGAGATCGCCGTTGCAGACACCGAATCTGTCGACGCTCAAGAGCGCCAGGCGGAATACGAGAGCCTCGCAAGCGACCTCGATCTCGCTCGGGCGTTTCACAGCACCCTGGCCACCCGCTACGGCGAACTCGAATTGCAGAGTCAGACCCAGTTGAACTACGTCAGGGTTGTCGACCCGGCAATGCCGGAGGAAGACCCTGTTTCACCCCGTATTCTACTGAACCTGCTCGCCGGCGGCTTGACGGGATGCCTCGCTGGACTGGGCGTGGGAATGTTCCGTGAGTACGCCAACGACACCATCATGACGCCACTGGACGTTGCCGTTTACTTGGGGGTGCCGTTCCTTGGGCATATTCCTCGGATCGACGAAGATTTGGACGGAAAAGAGGCAGCACTGTTCACGGTCCAGAATCCTCGCTCCTCACCTGCCGAAGCCATTCGGGGCATTAGAACCGTACTTGAGCTGAACCCCAGCGGTGCGCGGCCACGACGCCTGCTCGTCACCAGCGCCGTTTCGTCAGAAGGAAAGACCAGCGCCGTCGTTTTGTTGGGCGTGGGCTATGCCAAGCTCGGCCGGAAAGTCCTACTGGTCGATGGCGATCTCCGAAAACCTCGGTTGCACAAGGTGTTCGGAATGACCTTAGATGGCGGGTTGGTCGCTCATATTCAGGGCACACCGCTCTC
>JAACDH010000535.1 GCA_009936995.1 Rhodobacterales bacterium | reverse complement strand
CCACCAGCAGCGAAAATGTACGGATGGTAGTCATCAGAACTCGTACTCCGCGCCGATCTGGAACTCAAGGGGGTCTTGACGAGAGGAGATGGACCACCGATTGTCGGAAGTCACCCCAGCGAACTCGCCTTGACGATTGTTGGTGATGTTGTCCACCTGAAAGACCGCGTTGAGGGTGCCCTTCTTGACCGGGAACTTCTGCCGCACCTGAAAGCTGAGCTCCCAGACGGTCTCGGTACGGGCGTAGGTGCCGATAGTACTGCGCAGCTGGCTCGCGAATTCGTTCGCCGAGCGGTAGCCGCGGGACAGCGGGTAGCCGGACTCGAGCGACCAGATGAAGCCGATTTCGGTAGTCCACGGGTCATCGGGAAGCTGCCAATAGCCAGCCGCGAAGGCGTCGTGGCGGATGTCCGTACCGAGGTTGCCGTTCTCGTAGTACTGCGCCATTGGCGCCACCATCAGGAATGACGCGGGCGTGTTTTGCACCGTGCCGTAGCTGCGGGTGTACGAGTAGTTCGCTTGAGCCTGCCAGCGGTTGGCTGGGGCCTTCTGCAAACCGATGTCGGTGCGGTAGTAGGTGCGCCGCGCGATGTTGGGGGTACGAAGACGCGGATACTGATTCACCGTGCCATCGGTGGTGCCGATGTACTGGTAGGCGTCTTCGTCGTACATGATGTTGGTTTCGTCGGCCGCGTAGAGGTTCCGTGTGTACTTGCCGGTGAAGTACAGCTGAACCGCCACGTCGCGTACCACCTCGCGCTCGGCACCGACCTGGAACTCGTCAGCCTTCGGAGCGGTGAGACCGTCCATCAGCGTGTTGAAGTTCTCGATGGGCGAGTAGGAGTAGCTGTCTCGGGCGTAGCTGGTGTAGCCGTCGAAGTACTCACCCAGGTAGAGCTTGGAACCCAGACCGGTCTGGTTCATGAACGAGGCCACGCCGAGACGGGACTGTGCGTTGAACCGGCCCACACTGGCCTTGAGCTTGGTCTTGCCGTCTGCCCACGGGTCCCAGATGGCGCTGAACCGCGGTCCCCAGAGACCGGTGTTCATGATGGGCTGGCCCAGGTCGTTGCGGAAGACCTGACGGTCGTAGCGAGTACCGTAGCGGAACGTCAGGTTGTCGATGGGCTTCCAGACATCCTGAATGAACAGGCCCATGGTGTTCGCGGTGGACACGAAGCTGAACGGACCGCTGTACTCCACCCAGTAGTAGTTCTGGATGGTGTCCGGGTTGTAGGGCGACTCGTTGAGATCGTAGAAGATGAGGTTGCCGTTGACTCCGAAGGTGCGGTTCCAGACCAGCACCTCGGACTCCATGCCGGCCTTGAAGTCGTGGGTCCCCAGGAAATCGACTTGGAGAATGCTGAACTTGGACTGCAAGCTGCCGCGCCAGCGGTCGTCGAAGTCGTAGCGAATCTCGTTTTCGGAGTCGTAGGCGTTGAACTGACCGATGCGACCCGGGGTAACGAAGTCGATGGTGTTCTCAAGCTCATCCGGACCACAGGGGTGGTATCCGAGATCCTCGTTGTGCGTACACGCCACCGCGTAGTTCTCGAGGTACTGCTTCTGGAGAAGCGTCTTGGTCTCGAGGAAGACGGTGGGCGAGACGAACCAGTCCCACTGCAGCGAGCCGACGTAGCCACCCTGCGCCTGGCGGCCCTGGGCCTCAGGCTTGATGAAGCGGCCACCATAGTAAGTGTTGTCAATGGTGGTCGGGTTCGTCTGAGCGAGGAACGTGAACCGGTGGTCTGCGCTCGGCTGGAAGGTCACCTTGCCGAACACGTAGTGGCCGTCGAAGTCACGCGGGACCGGCACGCCGGCGTTCGCGATGAGCGACCGAGTCATCTGATACGAGGCGATGAACCACGCCTTGTCCTTCACAATCGGTCCGGAAATCCGGCTGCCCACCTGGACGGACTCGAACCGGCTGCCAAAGTCGCTCGGAGCGAGCGTGGTGCCGTCGGACGCAAAGCGCCAGTCCTGCTTGGGCGACCATGAACCATTCTTGTGGTAGATGCCGCTGCGGAACTCGAAGTTGTTCGAGCCGGTCTGAGTGACGATGTTGACGACACCGCCAAGGTTCACACCGTACTCGGGGTCGAACGCGTCGGTGATGACCTCAATCTGCTCGATGCTGTCAAAGTTGAAGTTCAACGCGAAGGTGCCGGTGACCGGGTCGGTGATGTTGACGCCATCGAGCATGTAGGTGTTTTCGTTGTAGCTACCACCACCCACATTGGGGTTGGAGCCACCGGTGACGCCTGCCGTCAGCTGAACTGCAGCCTGGTAGGACCGCCCGGCCGGAATGCGATCGAGAAACTCTCGGGTGAGGACCGAGCCCCGGTTCGCCGATTCGGTGTCGATGAGCGGGTTGCGATCTTCAACCACAATCTCCGCACCTTCCGCCACGGGGGGCATCTCGATGGTGAGGATGGAGTTTCGGCCGACGTTGACCGGAAGATTGGGCCGCTTGACGGTGGCGAAGCCGTTGGCTTCCGCGGTCACACTGTAGGTGCCGGGAGGAAGCTCGATGAAGAGGAACCTGCCCTCCGCATCGGTCTTCTGTGCCTTGCCGCCCATGAGCGAATCGGAGGAGATGCTGATGTTCACGCCGGGAACCGGCAGGCCATCAGCATCGACCGTGGTGCCCTTGATCGTGCCGTTGGTCACAGACGCCAAGGCGGCGCCGGGGACCAACATCAGGATGAGGGCGAACCCAAGTAGGAATCGGTAGAGAGCCATCTAGGGAGTCCTGGAGCGAGTGCCTTCACCGGGTGGACCACCGGGGTGGGACCGCAAGGTGGAGCGGAGGGCACCGAAAGTACACACCACTCTTGAAGCGGTGGAAGTATGCCAGCCGCGAACGGGCCGAACACGGCGAGAGGCTTCCGAGCCCCCGAGGGATAGACGAGCAGCCTCCGGAAGTCAAGCCAACCAAGCCATACCGTCGCCTCACAGCACCAACCTCACGCCTCCTTCTTCAGGGGCCAGGGATTCGAACAACTTGTG
>JAACDH010000534.1 GCA_009936995.1 Rhodobacterales bacterium | reverse complement strand
TCTATGTACTGCCGCTGTTCGCAGCGTACATCTTCGCCAACATCCGCATCCTCGTGGCCGTCGCCATGTGGCTCGATAACGTGCTCTTCTCCGCCATGAAGACCAAGAAGGCAAACCGCCCCATCATCTTGGTTGGCAATCCGCGCACCGGCACCACTTTCCTCCAGCGCTTCCTCGCGAAAGAGGGATTTGGTTCTGGCATGGAGCTCTTCTTAATGCTGTACCCGTCGGTGCTGCTGCAGAAGGTCCTCAAGCCATTCATGCCGCTGCTCGAGCTGATCAGCCCGGCCAAGTATCACAGCACCGAGGCCCACCACACCAGCCTCAGCTCGGTCGAGACCGACGACGTCGGCGTGCTGTTCCGTCACTTCGAGGGCTTCTTCCTGTACGGCTTCTTCCTCTCTTTCGACGAGGAAGACATGCTGCCCGCCGTCGACCCCAAGGTCCGCGACACCGCCGACCGAGACTTCGACTGGCTCGAGGCCCTGTGGCTCCGTTCGTTGGTTGTCCACGACGCCGACCGGAACATCGCCAAGCTGTTCTCACTGGCGCCGCGCCTGCCTCAGTTCATGAAGCGCTTCCCCGAAGCCCAGATCCTATACACGGTACGCGACCCGGTGTCGGTCATCCCCAGCTCCATGAGCTTGGTGATCGGTGTCCTCGACCGCGCATTCGGCTTCTGGAGCCTCCCCGACGACGTCCGCCAGCAGTGGCTGGACCGCATGTACGACGCCTGGATCATGCTCTTCCGCCGCTTCCACACCGACTGGACCAACGGCAGCATCAACCATGACGACGTGTTCATCGTCCGGTACGACCGCATGATGGGCGACTTCGACGGCATGATGGAAGAGATGTGTGTCTTTCTCGACCACGAGATGACGCCCGAGCTCCGCGAGACCATCAGCAAGCTGGCCGACAAGCAACGCGCCTACAAGAGCAATCACAAGTACGATCTGGAAAAGTTTGGTCTCTCCGAAGAGAAGATTCGCAAGGACTGCGCATTTGTGTACGAGACCTTCCTGCCGCCCATGGATTTCAGCAAGGGCAAGGAAGACACCCAAGCTTCAGCCTAGCCCTGGCGGCGCGCCCTTAGGGCGCGTTGCCCTCGATGAGCACCGTGCCACCGATGTCTTCTAGGCCGATATTCGCCACCACAGCATCGATGTCGGACGAAGACAACACGGGGTTGTCGACAAACGACACATCGCCGCCCACGGCGGCGAGGCCAAACAGACCATTCACGCCAGTGAGTGAGGCGTTGTTGCCAATCTGCAGTGTTCCACCAATCCACTGGATGCCTTCCAGCCCCGACAGGTCAATGAGTTGCGCGCTGCCAGACACGGTGACGTCGCCCGTGACCACCACCAATTGGTCGAAGTCGGTGAGATCGGTGACGTTGGCGTTGTCGGTAATCAACAGTGCGCCCACCTGAGTCAAGGACTCCGCGCCGATCCAGGTAAGTGACGTGCCCGTGACGAGCATGCCGCCGCCCACCCGCTCGAGATTGAGGAAGCTGGTGTAGGTTTCGAGCGCCGTCGCCGAGCGAATCTCGAGCGTGCCCTCAACCTCGTTAAGCACGTCGAAGGCGTCGAGTGTGGTCAAGCTGGCCAGGTTGACCAACAGTAGATCGCCCTGAACCTCGGTAAGCACGGGGAACTCAGAGATCGACGCAACCATCGGGAGATCTTGAATCACCAGAGATCCCGGCACGATCAACAACCAGTTGAAACCGCCCATCGACGTCATGCTGGCGTTATTCTCGACCCTGATATCGCCCTCGAGATGAAGGAGGTCGCGGAACGGCACATCCCAGTCGAGCATCGGGTTATCGCTGACGTTGATGCCGCCTTCGACCCAGGTTATCGACCGGGTATCGAGCACGGACAGCAACGGATTGTCCACCACCGTATAGGCCCCCGCTACCGTGCTCAACCGGTCGAGGGCCAAGCTGGTAAGCAGCGCGTTGCCCCGGACATCGAGTGGACCCGCCACATCGAAAAGACCACGCACATCGATGTCGCCGCCGGCGTTCTGAACCACCAAACCCACATCGGGCAGGGAGAGGTCGGCCAAGTAAGGCGCGTACACCTCTGCCAAGGCGGGATGCTCCGTGATCTGCAGACCGCCCGCGGACAGCAGGACGGGAAGCTGGATGTTCTGGCTGATTTGGGAAGGCACCGTTTCGCCCGTGCCCAGCGCGGTGATCTGGATGGTTCCCGTCACCGCTTGAAGCTCGACAAAATCGAACCGCGTGCCACCTGCTTGCTCGAGCACCAAGTCGCCGTCAATCTCGCAGACGCAGCTGGCGATGGCGGTAAGATCGCCACCGTCTCGGGCCACCAAGCTGCCGGCGATACGGTTGTACTCGCCACACCAATTGTCCGGCGTGGTCTCGCCCGCCTCGACCGAGATACTGCCCCAGAACCACTTGGGCGTGTCACAGAAGTCTGGCTCCTCGGGAACGCCGGGGGCTCCACAGGCCACCCACTGCCGCAAGAGCCCACGTTCTTCGTCGGTGACGCCGCCAGAGGGTGGCATGGTCCAATCATCGCCACCCGCCACCCGGTCGATGGCCGCCGCATGCGACACAGCGCCGGTGTAGGTGTCGAAGTCGATGCCCTCGGGCGCACCCGAGCGATCGGGACCCGCAAGATGGCTGGTGTGGCAGCCCACGCACCATTGCAGCAGGATCGGACCGACCGTTTGCTCCCAGTCCGGTGGATCTTCGCAGACGTCGATGGCGGAAGCCGTATCGACAGGACCCGCCTTGTTGGCCTTTGCCCCCAGCCACGACACGCGATCGCAGCCCATCAGGGCCACCAACACCAAAAGACTCACCCGATTCATTAACTGACCAAGTAGGGAGAGAACGGAACCACAGACGGGAAGTAGGCCCCGGGATCGAGACCCATCATCTGCACGATGCCAGCCGCGAAGTGGTCGTAGCCGATGGTTGTACCAAGCGGATCGACGGCGCCGGTGGCGAAGTCGGTTGGCAGAGATTCGGCGACGTTCGTGGTTCCGCCAAACAGACGTCCAGGCTGGAACCCACCGCCAAGCAACAGCGACGAGCAATGGGGCCAATGGTCCTTGCCGGCCTTGCTATTGAGCAGCGGCGTACGGGTCATTTCGGAGGTGACCAACACCAAAGTGCTCTCGATCAGCGGCTGACCCGTGCTGTCGAGGGTGTTCGTGAGCAGTTCGCCCAGGCCATCGAGGGCAGTAAAGGTGCGGTTCTGTAGGCCACCTTGTTGGGCGTTGTCCGTGTGAGTGTCGAACCTCTTGCGCGCTTCGACCATCACGCTGGCGCACAGTCCATTGGACAAGAGCCCGGTTGCGAGCTCGAGTTGGGCTTGGAAGTCCATTTGCTCGCCAGGTACAACATCTTCGAGCAGAGCGCCGCTCTCTCGTTGGAAACGAACGCTGCGACCCATGGCTTCGAGACGGGCATCGAGGAGGTGGTCGTTCTTGCCGCCGTCGGAGCGTGCCTCGCGAAAGCGGCTGTTACGCTTCTTTAGCAGGGTTTGAATCGCGTCTTCGTCGATTTCTTTCGGGACAAAACGAGGATAGGCGGGTTGACCATCGACCGCCGCGAAGGACCGGTAAGGATCGAGCACGGCGCCCATTTGGCTCTGAAAGCCCATCTTTCCGCTGCTAGCCGCCAGCCCCCCCGTGTGCGACATGCCCGACAAATCAACCGAGCCCAGGGGCAGATCTGCGGCGAGACCATTCCCGATAATCACGTGTAAGTCTGGATTTAAGCCGAGGGGCGTACCCGTGAGCGCTCGGGGTCGTGCCGTCTCGTGCGCGATGGCGCCGTTGAGCACGCCGCGGACCAAACTGACGCGGTTCTCTTCGCCGGACCAACGGTCGAAGAAGTTGGTGATGCTCGGCCGCAGGCCGTCGTTCAGCTGAATATCGAAGTCGTGATACTGCCTCGTGTACTCGACATCACTACCCGTGTTTTCACTGAAAATCCAGGGTCCATCTACATCATCAGGGCTTTTCGGATCGATGGAGTAGCTGGTATCCCAGCCTCCCGCGAGGAAGACCAGAATGAAGTGCCGAGGGGTGGTGACCGCAGCCCGTGCGGTGCCCGGAAGCCCGAGGGTCATGGAGGCAGCACTTGCGGCGAGGATCTGGCGTCGGGTCAGTTCCATGGGGCCTCAGTAAAACAGAACGCGAGGATCGCGCAGCAAAGCGTGAATCAGCAGCTTCCATGCGGCTGATGGGTCAGGGTCGCGAGCGATCCGATCGAAGTAGAGTTCGTAGTACTCGTCGATGGCCTCGTCGTCGGAGGTCACGTCGACCCCAAGGACTTGCCAGTGCAACGCTACAAGCTGACTGCGCACCATGGGTTCGTCCCAGGTGTCCCCCTGGAGGAGGCGCAACATGCGCCGCTGGGAGCTGGGAAGCATCAAGTCGGAGTCGACGACAAAGGCGGCGGCTTCGGCGGCAAACCGGGCCATAATCAACTCTTTGGTCGGTGTGGGTGAATGGACTGGCGAGACCACCAGGTAGCCATCAACGCCGCCCGCGCTGGACCGATACCCGAAGAAATCGGAGGACGCGAGGTTGACGGGCCCCCAGCACATGGTGCCGCGGGCAGCCAGCTTAGTGGTGGCACAGTCGGCCTTGTCGGCCACGGCCAGCCACCGGAACCCGGTGAGTGCGTAGATCATCCGGTCGTACTGCTCCGGACGAATTACTTGAAGACCCACATCGGACGCGTTGGGGGCGCGAAGCACCGCGAACTCGTCGGACAATACAATGCTCTCCGCCAGCGCTTTCGCAGAATATCCGCTCGCTACGAACACGTCGCGGTGGGCGCCTGCGACTTCGAGCGGAACGTCCATCTTCGGGGTTTGCGTGAAGTAGCCGGTGAATCGTCGGGCCGCGCACATGGCGAAACGGGGGTCGTCGGCGATGTGTTCGCCCAAGCTGGTGAGATCTCGGCTTGGCAATCCGTAGTAGCCAGGACCCCGGATGTTCCACGGTGCCCAGTCTTGCTCGTCGGCTGGGGTGTAGTGCTCGAGGGGGTAGCAAAACTGTCCCCAGCTGTAATCGACGGGTAGAGGAATGGGGTCCTCGGGGTCTTCCCAGTCGATGCAGCCAGCGCCGTAGGCCCGGGTGACGAAGTTATCGCGCAGCGCTGTCTTAAAGCCCCAGAAGTGCGACCCGAGGGGGTCCATGGCTTGGTGGCAGCCGATACAAGAGGGCGTGACCATGACCGCATTGGAGACGGCGAACTCGTCGGCGATGTCGACCCCTCCACCCACGGCAATGTCGCGTCCCGCGAAGCTGTCGCACAGGAAGGTGTCGCTGACGAAGTTGGCTCGGAGCCGGTTGAAGTTGCTGCCCGCGGACTCGTGCCGGCGCCAAATTTCGGAGTCGACCAACAAGCCAGCTGCCGGACGACCGTCGGACCACCATGACTTCTGCCACTCCGGCCCATCGACATCGTAGGGAAGCCCGTAAATGCCCGCCAAAACCCTGTCCGTCCACATCCAGTCGGCGGTGACGATGTTGGTGAACGGCAGGTCTTCGACGACAATCTGCTCGACTAAGCGGAGCGGAGACTCGTTGGTGGCCTTGTTGACATACTGCAGGTTTTCGGTGTCGGAGATGTCGCCGAGGACCGGCAGCTGTTCCATGACGTCGGTGCGCACCAGCAACGCCTCGGCGTAGATGTCGCGGACCGTCAAGCCGAACTCGTCGGACTCGATATAGACATCGACTAAACTGGCGTACAAAGCAGGGTCGGCCGTGATGGCGTCGAGATCTTCTACCGACGGGCGCACGCCGCGCAGCACCATGGAAGCCCGAATCAGGCGGTCCTTCGAAGGAAGTAACTCTGGCTTGGCGGGAGGCTGTTGGATATCAGAGCCGGGCGTTCCACAGCCCAGGAGTCCAACCAAGATGGCGTTGAGAATTCGGATTTCGGATTCCTTTACGTAGCACAGCAACCTATCATGCCCAACGACGTCTTGGAGCCAGCCCCGATAGTTAGGTGGACTAGACCGCCGACCCATCGCAACAGACCCAAGCGCGCTCGGCGGGTGGATACCTGCGGCATGACGGCGGGATAGCAACCCTCGCTGCACGGGTTAGCAAGTAAGGCCGGGTCAGCCCTGGCGCGCCCCCCCGGAGCCCTATGTACGCCAGTCTCGCCGCCGCCGTGGCCGATCTCGAAGCCAATGGACACCTGGTTCGCATCAAAGAAGAGCTCGACCCAAATCTGGTCATCCCCGAGATTCACCGACGGGTATTCCAGGCCGGTGGACCAGCGCTGATGTTTGAACGGGTAAAAGGCAGTCCGTTTCCCGCAGTCAGCAATCTATTCGGAAGCCTAGAGCGAAGTAGGTTTCTGTTCCGCGACACCATGGCCGCAGTCCAACAGGTCATCCGTGCAAAGGCAGACCCCTCGGCCGTATTATCCAATCCCTTCGCGTGGGCCCGCGCGCCGTTCACCGCCCTCTCTAGCATGCCGGCAAAGGCTTGGTCGGCCCCGTGCATGGCCCACCAAACGACCATCGACCAGTTGCCTATGATCAAGTCCTGGCCCAACGACGGCGGCGGATTTGTCACCTTGCCACAGGTCTACTCAGAAGATCCTGACAACCCCGGAATCATGCAGTCCAATCTTGGTATGTATCGGGTTCAGCTGAACGGCAACCAGTACACGCCCAACCGAATTGGCATGCACTACCAAATCCATCGGGGCATCGGCGTTCATCATACCGCCGCCAACCGACGGAGTGAGCCCCTCAAGGTCAGCGTGTTTGTGGGCGGTCCTCCGGCGCACACCTTCGCCGCGGTCATGCCTCTTCCAGAAGGTTTGTCCGAACTCATGTTTGCCGGCATGCTAGCCGGTCGGCGCTTCCGCTATCAGCGCACACCAGAAGGCCACGTGGTCTCGGCCGACGCCGATTTCTGCATCGTCGGCACCATCGAAGGCAGCGAGACCCTGCCCGAGGGACCGTTCGGAGACCACCTCGGATACTACAGTTTGGTCCACGAGTTTCCGGTGATGAAGGTGGAGCGCGTCTACCACCGGAAAGACGCAATCTGGCCGTTCACCGTCGTCCACCGCCCACCCGCCGAAGACTCCATGTTCGGCAAGATCATCGGCGAGCTGGTGTCGCCCATGGTCCCCGCAACCATTCCCGGCGTCAAAGGCATGCATGCGGTCGACGTGGCCGGCGTGCATCCGCTGCTCTGCGCGTTGGGCAGCGAGCGCTACGTGCCCTGGGAACAGCGTCGTGCGCCCCAAGAGATCCTCACCCAAGCCAACGCTATCTTGGGTTTCAGTCACGCATCGTTGGCGAAGTACCTAATCATCGCCGCCCACGAAGATGAACCCGACCTCGACGTGCACAACGCCGCCCAGTTCTTCCCCCACGTGATGTCCCGCTTCGACCCACGGCGCGACCTACACTTCATCACCCGCACCACCATGGACACCCTAGACTACAGTGGTACCGGGGTTAACCAAGGTTCCAAGCTCGTCCTGGCTGCCGCTGGCCCCGAGATCCGCAAGATCGGAACCCAGGTGCCCGCCAACCTCAACCTGCCCAGCGCCTTCACGGACGCGCGGGTGGTTCTACCCGGAATCCTCGCCATTCAAGGACCCACCTATGGTGATGACGGCGAGCAGGTGGCCGAGTCGCTGGCCCTGGCCCTGGCCGATCATCCGGCCTTCAGCACGGTAGAAACGCCCTTCCCGCTTATCGCTTTGGTAGACGACAGTACTTTCACCAGTGAGCACCTGAATAATTTCTTGTGGGTTACCTTCACCCGGTCCAACCCCTCCCACGACATCCATGGCGTGAAGTCGTCCATACAGCACAAACATTGGGGCTGCGAGGGCTCGGTGATCATCGATGCACGCATCAAGCCACACCACGCGCCGCCACTCCTCGAAGATCCTGGTACAACAAAGGTTGTGGATGACCTTGCTGCGCCGGGTGGGCCGTTGCACGGGATGTTCTAGGGAACAATGACTAAGGTCGGAAAGGAAACCCTAGAACGCTACAGTCGCCCGAGCGCGTGAGCACCTCACCATCTTCGCCCACTTCGAGGGTCTCCCGAACGTTTACGTCGAACTGCACGTCAGACTCGATGAATCCAAGCATGACACACATCTCTTGGTCACCGATCCCCCAGCCCACATCTTCGTCGGTGTTATTTCGGTGGTAACAGCTAAAATCGAGACCGGTAGTTCCTTTCAGGTCGATGGGCACTTCGAACGTGTTGCCCAACGCATGCCCAATGGCATCCTCTTGCAGAAGCAACACCTCGCCGTCTCGTTCACCTCCCAGGGCACTCAGCCGGAAGCCTGTGCCTAATCCGTGAAAATGGGACAGCGCATAGTGGAGCTTGATGTCGTACTCGTGGCCGGCCACGCTCTCGAACATGTTCTCCATACTGCACTGGCCGCGATGATCGGTGTCGGCCCCTGCGGGAATGTCTAAGTCGAAGTAGGTAAGCCGTATGGGTGCCAGCCGGGTGATGACCTCGGACTCGTCGAGGATGTCGAGCCGAACCGTCATGCTGGTTTCGACCGTCTCTCCTGTCGGGTTTAGCAAGTGCGTCCACGCTACGATGCGAGCGTTCGGACCCACCTCGGTGACGACACCCGGTAGGAAACGCTGGGTCTCCTCTGCCACTTGCGTAGACTGCGCGAAGATAACGCCACCCGCTAGGGCGGCGCCCAGCTCGGTAAAATCGTTGTCGTTGCAGTCCCACGCACCGTCCGGAAGGTCCCATTGAGACTCGGGCACCCAGAACCAATTGCTGTGATGAAACGCGCCATCGTTGATCGCTGTCACGGCATTAACGGCCAACGGTCCGTCGTTCCCGATGGTCCAGCTCATGCATACGTTCTCAAACTCCTCGTAGGGCCCGATGGCGTAATCCGCGAGCTTGTGTTCGAGGCAGCGCGGCGCCAAGCAGTCCTGCGTCGGTGTCTCGTCGAGCACCACCGTAGGTGCACAGCCCGCCAGCAGGAAGAAGGCCCATCGTCTCAGTTTCATGCAACACCCCTCTCGATACACTTACGAACTTCATCATACTCGAATCGACCAAAAAATAGGGGAGCGTCCACCCACGTCTCTAAAAGTACGGGTTGGAAACGAACGTGAACAGCCCAAACAACGCCCGACGCGCCAGCCTGCCCACAACGAAACCAGGACCCAGCGGCGGGCCGAATGAGGAGCGTGGAGGACAAGCTTTTTACAGCCTCAACGCAGATACTCGGCGTGTACCAACGTCGGTGCCGAACTGCCTGCAGTCCCGGCGACGGACCACGTATTCGGCAGGAATGGGGCGGCCCGGTGGGTACGGGCTACGTGGACTACGTGTGGAACTGCCCCCTAGAGGTCTAACCGTGACCATCCCGTCCTCCGACATCGTCCTCGCCACCATCAACGCCAAGTATATCCACGCGGCGTTTGGCCTGCGGTATCTGCGTGAGAACCTGGGCTCCCTTCGCGAGCAGACCACCATCCTCGAGTTCACAAACCAGTTCGCGGCCCGCGATATGGCCGAGCGTATTCTCTCGCGAAAGCCAAAAATTATCGGCCTGGGCGTGTACATTTGGAACGTCACCCAGACCACTGCGCTGATCGGCGTGCTCAAGCAAGTGGCCCCAGACGTCATCGTGGTCATCGGCGGCCCTGAAGTCAGCTACGAGATCGACCAGCAGCCCATCTGCACCATGGCCGACCACGTGGTCATTGGCGAGGGCGAAGACGCCTTCCGCAACCTGTGCGAGGCCTATCTCAACGGCGCCGAACACCCGCCCGCGCTGCCCAAGATCGTCGCCGGAGGATTGCCCAACCTCTCCGAATTGGTGCTCCCATACGACGGGTACAGCGACGAGGACCTCGCCCACCGCGTGCTCTATGTAGAGGCCTCTCGCGGGTGTCCATTTCGATGTGAGTTCTGCCTGAGCTCCTTAGACCAACGGGTTCGACCGTTCCCGCTAGAACCGTTCTTTGCGGCCATGGACCGACTGTTTGAACGCGGCGCGCTGCACTTCAAGTTCGTCGACCGTACCTTCAACCTCCAGGTGGCCGTTAGCGTCCAAATCCTGCAGTTCTTCCTCGATCGCATGCGACCCGGTCTGCTGGTGCACTTCGAGATGATTCCCGACCGCCTCCCCGACGAGCTCCGGATCCTGCTCTGTCAGTTTCCACCGGGCACGTTGCAGCTCGAGATCGGCATTCAGAGCCTCGATCCCGAGGTGGGCGTTCGAATCAGTCGGCGCCAACATCAGGGCCGCATGGCCGAGAACTTCGCCTTTCTCAACGCAGAGACCCACGCGCATGTACACGCCGATCTGATCATCGGCTTGCCCGGCGAAGACGCGGTTGGGTTTGCGACCGGTTTCAACCGACTGCACAGCATGGGCCCCGAGGAAATCCAAGTCGGCGTGCTCAAACGCCTGCGGGGTACGCCCATCATTCGCCACACCGACACGTTCGGGCTGCGCTTTCACCCAGACCCTCCCTACGAGATCCTGCAGACG
>JAACDH010000080.1 GCA_009936995.1 Rhodobacterales bacterium | reverse complement strand
TTCCGAAGCCCCCGCCATTTAACCGGTCGAGGGGGCCCGTCGACATCTTTTTAGGATGGCGATGGCGACGTACCCGTGGGCATCGTCTGCACTCGCCAGGGCGATGCCCCGCTGAATGCCCAGCGCTCATATCGAGCGCAGGCGGGCGCCACAAATCGATGGGCGTACATTTTCGTGTGTCGTTCTCCATAGATTCAGTCTGATGCAGTTCATACCTGGATTTGTCGGCGTTGGAGTATTTGCATTCTTCGTCGGATCTCGAGGGCTAGATCTGCTTCGTCCACAGGACAGGTCTGAAAAAGCCGCACGGGGTTCTTGAGAGGTGGTGTACACAGAGGTGCTGGCGGCACAAGGACATCCTATGGACCCAATTTCTGCGATAAACGGCGTCTGTCGTAGGGCGTTTCATCTGGCCCTGCTGTTGGGTGTCGCCACGATTGCCCTCGCACCGTTGCACATGCAGGGCACCCAGAACGTGGACATCATCCAAGTGCTTCCAGGCAATCGGGTCGCTATTCGCCCGACAAACACCGCGCGGGTTCAAGTGGGCGACGAACTCCCCGTGTATCGATTTAATCCCGGTTGGAAAGCTCCTATTGGGCATGTGGTAGTGGCGGAGAAGGGCGACGAGCGCTGGATAGCGTCCTACGAACCGTCCAACTATTCCTGGCCGATGGGTATTCAAGGCATGATTATCGGTCAGGCGGACGCCGGGCGAGTCACCCTCAATTTGGGTCGCGCTACAGGTCTTACGCCTGGAAAGACGCTCTCCGTGTTCAAAGACCGCTTCCGGCTCGGCGAGCTGCGCGTAGTGGACGTTGGAGACAACCATAGCGAAGCCATCATGGTGCGATGGCAAAATGGCAAGCCCACTAGCGCTGACCTCAAGGGACTCGTGGTCAACGAATTTCAAGTGGCCAATCAAGTCGCTTGGTTCGAAAACGCGCTACAAGAATGGATTGACGCGCTCGTGTACGGGGTCTTGCTATCCCTTTGGTTCTGGTCGCTCGTAAGTCAGACGCCTGGCTCTCTGTTCTTTTACGGAGCCGCTCGCCTTCGCTACTGGGGTCGTAAACCCCCTGCGCCTCTACGGCACACGGCCACTTTGCTATTGGGCGTGCCGTTGGTCTACGTTGGCGGCACTGCCACGTGGTACGGCGCTACGCGAACACTGGGATGGATCACCGAGGTCCTGCGGAGGTCCAACCTAACTGTACCGATGTTTCCGAGCTGGCCCCCACCGGGCAGTCTTCCCCTAGTCGGCGCCTTCTTCCAACGTGGCACATTTCTGGGAGACCACCACATCCTTCCGACGACACTCGTTCTTGGGGTGGCCTGGGTGGCGTGGCTGACGATGAGACGAAGCTCCCCGGCCCTCGAGGCCTGGCGCAGAATGGGTTTTCATCCTCTGCCCTTGGGTCCAGGTAAACGTCCCTCGGGCATCTTGGCCCGCCCCTTGTATTGGCTATGGAGTCAAGTTCTAATACCCATAATCGGTCGTTTTTGGCTGTCGAAACCCGAGCCCCTCGACGAAAGCAGCCACAAAGCCCGGCTGGTGGCCCGCGGTTTGGTCAACTGGACGCTTCACCTGTTCGTGTTTTACGCTTTCGCGAGCACCCTGTCCGGCTTCCTCCTTGGAAATCTGACGGCCATTGGTACGTTGGGTTGGCGCAGCGCACACCTCAACTTCCACACGTTGAACGGTTTTGGCCTTGGACTATTCACAATGCTCACCCAGCTCCCCGAACTCGGCAATGCACACGACCTGTTTCAGCTTCTTCGCCTCACTTTGTGGACCCTAACGATCAGCGGATGTTTACTTGGATACGGCCATACGGTTGTGTCGGTCATTTGGAAACCCACAGCCATTCGTAGCATTGACCTCACCCCGTGGGCTTGGCTGTTCAACGCCATCTGTTACGCCCCGCTCCTCGGCGGCATCCTGCACCACCTGGCCCCGCACCAAATAGGGGTCGACCCGTACGTCACCGTGGGGGCCTACTTCTGGATGGCTCAGCTCACCGAGCTGCTGCTGAACCTCCTGTACACCTTGTCGATCTGGAACCTGGGCACGATGTTTGGCGTCATGGTCGACAAAGGCGTCCGCTGGAACGGATTCTACAGCGTGGTCCGCCACCCAAGCTACACACTCGAGCCGCTGATGTTCGTCATTCTGGAGCTGAACGCCTTCACGACGCCCGCGGGTTGGCTGGCCGCCTCCGCGTATCCGATCAAATACTGGCTGCGTTCGGAACGAGACGACCAGTTCATGGGAAACTCAAACCCAGAGTACGTGGAATTCCGCAAAGCCACCCGATGGAAGTTCATTCCGGGCCTGTACTAGTGCTAGGGGCGTGGGCGCACCTGGCCTGAACCCAGGTGCGCTTCCTAGTGAGAGCTAGTCGCGAAGGTAGGGGAAACCTTCGGGTTTTACAACCAGCACCGATGCAGGGCTCGTGGCCACGATCTGCTCGGTCGTGGAACCCGTGAACAACTCCGAGATACCCTCGCGTCCGTGGGTTCCCATGACGATCAGATCGCAGTAGTGCTCGGCCGCGGCCTCGTTGATGACCTGCACAATAGGTCCGCTGCGGACCTCTGCGTGGATGCGCTCCTTGGTGAGGCTTGCGGCGCCGTCGATGCGAACCAACGCCTCTTTCCGGAGCGCGGCGGTCTCGGCCTCCACAACACGCATGTCGACATCGGACTCGCCTTGCTTAAGGCTTGCCGCCTCGTCAAAAATCCGCAGAACATGAACTTCTGCGTTGAACTGGTCCGCCACCCGCAGGGCCGTATCTAGAACATCTTTGGCAAGGTCAGAATGGTCCAAGGGGACAAGCACTTTCTCGATGCGTTTCATCGTTCACCTCAAGACGCATGGGGTAGGTTGCGTCCTGCCCGTTCGTATTAGCAAGACGCGTGCCGTCTCGGAAGTGATGTTTGCAGACAGGCGGCCCGAACCCAATCTCCCGCGCTACAAAGGTTTCCGGCGAGTCGCCACACCAATGGGGATTGCAGCTCGTGTGTGTTATGACACATACGGTGGTGCGTTCTCACACACATGGCTCCGGCAATCGACGAATAGGTCCAGCTCTTCGTTAAAGAAAGGCGGTTCGGGTCTTGCACAGAGGAACCGTGCCCTCCACAGGAGTCAACGTGTCGATGCAAACCACTAGCCGCTCGCCACAGCGTCAAACTTCTGCTGCAAAACCCAGGATCATTGTCTGCGATGACGAGGAACTCATCCGTTGGTCGCTCTGTCAGCACCTTGAGAGTGAAGGATACGCGACGGTTTCTGTCGACAACGGCAAGGCTTGTGTTGAAGCGGTCGCAAAGCACGCGCCTGGACTCGTGTTGATGGACCTGAAGATGCCCATCATGGATGGCATGACGGCCCTGCGGATGATTCGCGAGAGCGGAAGTGAGGTTCCTGTCGTCGTCCTGACCGCCCACGGAGGCGTTGAGAGTGCTATTCAAGCCACCCGATTAGGCGCGACCGCGTACCTCTCCAAGCC
>JAACDH010000533.1 GCA_009936995.1 Rhodobacterales bacterium | reverse complement strand
GGTACCGACGGAGCCAACGCCGACAGCGACGGCGACGGCGTAGACGACCTCACCGAAGTGGGTGGAAATCCCGCCAATCCCACCGCCATCGACACCGACGGCGACGGCATCATCGACGCCCTCGACAATGACGACGACAACGACGGCGTCCTCACCTTCGACGAAGATCTCAACCTCGACGGCGACCCCACCAACGACGACTGGGACAACGACAACACCCCCAACTACCTCGACACCGACGACGACGGCGACGGCATTCTCACCTGGGACGAAGACGCCAACGAGAACGGTGACTACAACGACGACGACCTCGACGGCGACACCCACCCCGACTGGCTCGACGACGACGACCAAGATGGCCCGCTCTCCGATCCCGACCAAGACGGTGTCTCGAACGCCGACGAAGAGATCGCAGGCACCGACCCATACTCTAGCGATTCCGACGGCGACGGAATCAGCGCCGCCACCGAGCTCGGCGACGGCTCCAACATCGACACCGATGGTGACGGCGACATCGACGCCCTCGACAACGACGACGACGGAGACGGCCTCCTCACCATCGACGAAGGAAGCGGCGACCTCGATGGCGACGGCGTTCCCAACTACCTCGACGACGACTCCGATGGCGACGGCATCCTCGATATCGATGAGGGCGTCGAAGACACCGACTGCGACGGTATTCCAGACTGGGCAGACCCAGAAATAGACTTCAGCTGCGACGACGTAGCGGGAGACGGCTCGCAGACCATCATCCGCGAAGATTGCAGCTGCACATCCTCTCCGTCCTCAGCCCAACCGTGGTGGCTACTGCTCACCGTTGTGGCATGGCGACGGCGCCGGAATCCCCTATAGGGGTAGGTATCGCGCCTCGATTTCCTGACCTGACAGCGGCGCGTACTCTCCGCGCAGAATGACCGTAGGAGGATTCGCCCGATAGGTCCAGCCGGGTCCCAGTCTTGGGAAGTTAAATCCATCGACCAACTCGTCGTGGGCCTGTGGAACGACCTCGCCATCGACCGTCACCAACAGCGTGTCTACGTCTGCGGGGCGAGAGAGCGAGAGGGCGCCCCGATTTCCCGAGATGAGGTCGGACAACCGTTCGAGGGTGGTGTCGAAGTCCGCGGGTCCACACGCGCCGTCGTGAATGGGCAGCGACAGCCCACCCGTTTGGTCGACCATCCACTGGTAGCGCAGGGTGCCCCAGCCCGTGGCGCGTCCCGGGCAAACGGGCACGTTCTCATTGTCGAGTGTTGGGCCTACCACCACCCAAATTACCTGAAAATCGAAACTTTGAAACGCATCGAAGTACGTTTTTGGAACGGCGGACTCCTGGCCCACCCGGCGGCTGGCATCCCCCTCGTCCGTAAACACCACGGGAATGAAGACGCTGTCTTCGCGGATGAGGCCGCTGTTGCTGCCAACCTGACGGGTCTCAAACAGCGAATACGACTCGAAACACACCTCGGGAGGATCAGCAACCGAACGACACATGGCCAAGAGGACGTTCTCGAACACCTCTTCGTCGTCGTCGCCGCAGTTAGCCCGCCAGACATCCGGACCACAGAGACAGTCCATGGACTCACTTGTGAGCGGGCCAGCGATCAACTCGTCGCAGGATAAACCAGGTGTCGAGGGAAGGTCCTCGAGGCAGCTGACCTCACACAGCACCGAGCGCTGTAGATCTTCGGCGAACGTCGGTGATTGTCGGGAGATTAGCGCCGGCGTTCCCTGTAGCGCACCTGCGGTCTGTACGACGTCCGCGGTGAGCACACCAAATTGAACGTCAGTAAAAGGCCCAGAATCTTTGGCACGATGCACAGCATTGTCGACCGCATCAGACAGGTTGTCTGTTTCTAACGCCTGGTATTGCATCTGCATGTCGTCGGACCACCGAACCAAGGCGGCTCCGAGATCGGCCGACTCATCGCTCATGGACTGGGAGCGGTCCATCACCAGCAACACGTCGAGGTTGGCAGGCCAAGTCCCTTGGCTGACCCGATCAATGATGTACAGGTCATAGGCATTACAGCTAGTCAGCAGCAGACAGAAAGGCAGCGGTCTCATCATTGTCCCAATACACCCAGCGTGAGGGTTCCAGCTGCACGACAGCCGCCAATGGCACACGAACTCGCGGTGGCGTTCGGCAGGGTAAAGTCCAGAGAGAACCTGCGGGTAAGGTCTTGGCCGTCGAGGTAAAACGCCGAGGCAGCCAGCTCGACGCCCAGAATAGGCTCTACACACCACTCGCCCTCTTCGGTCGACCACGTGCGCCGAACCCCAAATCGACCCGTCTCGGTGTACAGCACCTCGGCACCGGCGACGGCCGTGCCTTCTGCGGTCTCGAACTGCCCACTCACGCAGCCGCGGGGGACTTGGGGTTGGCCACCGATGGCTAACCAACCGAATTGAGTGACAGCGCTCCCGGTGAGCGTGTCGCCTTCGACAGTCAGGATACTGCCCTCTTTCCAGTACCCCTGCTTAGGGTCGAACCGCAACAGCTGTAAGCCGACGCCAGAGAGCACTTCGGAGCCGCTCGGTTGTGACCAAGAGAGGGTGCCTGGTGTCTCAATGGTCCAGCTCCCCGAATCCGCCACCGGCAGTAATCGCAGGGCCGCGTAGACTTCGATGGGCGAGATCACGTCGTCATGGCGGATACTCTGAAAGTCGCCGGGCATGGCTCGGCTGTGTTCGTTACCGAGGACCCCACCAAGGAAGTTCACCGTTTGATTCGCCACTTGACCGTCCAGCAAGATTGCTCCTTCATCGAAGGTAATGGTGAGGTTTCCGTCGACAACCAGGGTCGCAGAACCGTTCACCACCTCAGCGGACCAAGGATCCATCGGCACGCCGTACAGCTGCGAGCTGCCAAAGTTGGACGTTCCAACTTGGCTGGGCCCCCAACTTATGGTCTCTTCGCCCACGTCGATTCGCCCCAGAACTCGACCGGGATACAGCGTCGGAAAAATACTGACCCCGTCGGCGCCAGGCTCGGCGTTTTTGCTGCCCACCCACACCTTGACCTGCTCGAGCTCGACGGGTTCATCGGTGAGACCGCGAACCCAGAAGGAAGCGCCACTGGGCATGGCCGGTGCAGCGGTGTCTGCCGGCAGCTTTAGCAGGGAATCGCAGCCTTGGAGTACGAGAAGTATTAGCAAGTCTCTCCAGGGGTCGCGGTGGGCTCAAACCCGGTCTCGGGCTATAATAACGAGCTACTGCAGCTCGGGCGGGATGATCAGCGTCTTGCTGGGCAGCGCTTGGGAGCCCGCCTCGACATACGGTTGAAGCAAGGGCCAAAGTTCGGCCACTTTTTCGTGGTCCGCCGTGTACAAGTTCTCAGGCTCTAGGGGGTCTGAACCTGGGTTGGGGAGAACCGGGCCCGCTGTCCAGTGGAGCTGAAGACGCCATCCATCGAGCAGAACACTGGAAAGTTGACCCAAGCGCGCCGAGACCATCGAGAACTGTGGACGATCTTCGGGCGCTTCGCCCAACGGGATACCGGTCATTTCGCTGGGGACGGGCAGACCGCGTAGCTTGAGGAACGTTGGGGTAATGTCGATGCCAACCGTGGGGCCGTCCCAGGCTTGGGGCACGATGTTCTTAGACCAGAAAATTGCGATGGCGGCGTTCTCTTCGCCATACAACTGGTACGCGTGGGTCTGTTGGCCGTGCTCCCAAAACGCCTCGCCGTGGTCGGTCCAAAACACCACCAAGGTGTCGTCCAGCAGGCCCTCGGCCGACAGCATAGACCACATGATCTCGAATCCGTCGTTCATCAGCATGAGATCGCCCTGATACCGAACCCGAAGATGTGCCTCGAGCAGGTCTTGCTCTTCAACGGTCATGGTGGGCCACAGCGCGTTGGCCTCGTACTGCGTGCCCTGAGTCGTGAGGTCGTACGGGATGGGCTCCAGATCGGCCAAGCCGGCCAGGTACTCCTCGGGGGGATTGTAAGGTGCGTGGGCCTCGAGGGCGTGGAGGTGCAAGAAGAAGCCGTTCTCGACCTGCCCCGCAGCCTTGGCCTCTTTGTAGGCGTTGATGGCGTTGGTGGTGATGCCGCCGATTCTTCCGCCACCAGGGTAAATAATCTGCGAATAGCCCTCGCCATTGCCCCACCGATCGCTGAGCCATGCGTTGCTGCTCACCAACACCGACCAGTAGCCAGCGTCCGCCAGATACCCTGCTAGAAACTTGTGATCTTCGGGGATTTCAATGGCGCCATTCAGCTGTGGGATGAACCCCGCGTCGACATTGTACCGACCGGCCAAGGTGCAGGTGGTGCTGGCGAACGTCCAGTCCGAGCACTGGGTGTGGTTGTCGAGGGCGACACCAGCGTCGGCGATGGCGTCGAGAAACGGCAACGCGTCGACGTCGCCATAGCGGGACATATGGTCCTTGCGCGTGGTATCGATACTGACAAAAATCAGGTTCTTAGGAACTTCTCCACAAAACGCAGGCATCGTATCGGTGACCGTCGAGCAATCGACCGTGGTGGTGGTCTGCGTAGTGGTTGCGGTGCTGTCGCCAGGCACCTTGTCCTCCTCGCCAGGACAAGCGACCAACGCGACGAACATAACGGGCAGCAGAGTTCTCATGAAGTTCAGGGTATCTTGGCCTCGCCCCGTCCACCACTGTAGACACGCACACCGCATGATTATGCAACGCGACCGTCCCTTGTGATGACATCCATTACCGCTGGGCAGCGTCTCCTAGGCAAGCACATCTTCGACCGCCGCCAAGAGGCCGTCGTCAGCGGGTCACAGGTGATCCGGGCGTTGGAAGCTCACCCTGACCTTCGCCAACTTTACTCGGCCAGTTTTCCCAAAACCCGAAGCATCTCGTCGACGCGACTGAATTTCAAGCGTACCCGGCCCAGCTCTGCGCCCTTCGACCGTTCGAGCGCGTCCAGTTGTACCCAGTCGTCCCAATCCGTGTAGGCGGACTGGGCGGTGGAGATCGCGGTGTGAGCCTGTTCGGCCGTCCGGACCGGTGACGCGCTGAGATCGGGAAGATCCTCGAACATCTGTTCGACGGTCTCTTGCGCATCGGCCCGGTTGGTTCCAATCACCCCACTGGGGCCTCGTTTGGCCCAGCCCACCACGTAAACGCCGGGAACCACTGTGCCGTCTTCTTCGACTCGTCCCCGCTCGTTCGGAATAACACCCGAGCGCTCGTCAAAGGGCAACCCCGGGATGCGAATGCCGCGGTAGCCGACGCTGGTAAATACCATTTCCGCTTGAACGTCGTGAAACATGCCGTTGCCACGCGAGCGCACCGAACCATCATCGGCGGCGTACAGATCGTTCTCCTCGATGCGCACGCCCGTCACCTGGCCGTCCTCGCCAAGGAACTCGACCGGAGACACACACAGCCACATGTGGATACGTAAACCAGCATTTGGACTGGGGACTTGGGCGTGTTCTTGTAGGTAGGTCACGTTCTTGCGGACACGCTTGTCGGCGTTGTCGTCGAACCACCTCTGACTGACCTCATCGAGCTGGTGCGCGTTGGGTTCAAGCACCAATTCGGCCTCTTCGAGATTGACCAGTTCCTTCAGCTCGGGCGTGCCAAACGCGGCCTGCACGGGCCCTCGACGACCCAGAATCCAGATGTCGGTGATGCCCCTATTGCCGAGCGCATCTAGCGCGTAGTCAGCGATGTCGGTTCCGCGGAGTTCGTTGCGACTCGACGCGAGAATCCGCGCCACGTCGAGGGCGACATTGCCCACGCCAACCACCAACACTGACTTGCTGCCCAGGTCGAACGCTTGGTCGCGGTAGTCGGGATGCGCGTTGTACCAACCGACAAATTCGCGCGCCGGATGGACGCCCTGAAGGTCTTCACCGGGGATTCCGAGGCTACGTGACGACTCTGCGCCCACCGCAAACACCACCATATCGTACAGTTCGCGCAAGGTATCTACCGAGAGATGCTCACCGATGCGCACGTTTCCGTAGCAGCGAAACCCGGTTTTGGTAGCGATCTTTTCGTAGACCCGCACCACGTTCTTGATTTTCTGATGGTCGGGGGCAACACCACCGCGAACCAGGCCAAAGGGCGTAGGTAAACGATCGAACATGTCGATTTCTACCGTGACGTCTTTGCGCTTGAGCAGCGCTCCAGCGGCATAAAAGCCAGAGGGTCCAGAACCGACGATGGCCACGCGAAGTGGTCGTTGCGCTTGCTCGGGTGCACGCATGACCCCTCCAGCTTTGCGTGGCCCCTAACGCATTGCTTCCGCTCGTACACCGGTCATCTGTAGAACGACCTCACCTGACATCAGCTGTTCGTGGGAGAGCACTGGCCGGGTCGCTGGCCCCATACCCGTGGAGATACCCGAAACGTAGGCCAAGCCTTGCCCTGCGCCACCGGAACGAAGCACCCAGGTACCCTCTGGACGATCGATCTCAACACGATCGAACAAAGGACTGGTCACGGCGTACTCCGTTGTTCCAGCGATCGGAAACAGGCCAATACTGTTCCAAAGGAACCAGGCCGACCGCGTCCCAGCGTCATCGTTGCCATCGAGTCCCAGCGGAGTGTCGTTGTATCGATTTCGCAGCACCCAACGGGCAGCCTCAGCGGAAATCGCCTGATCTCCGGCGAGGGATCCCAGCGCGGCGTAGTGCATCACCGGCTCGTTGCCATGCCAATAAAAGTCGTCGGGAAAGAGGTCGTCTTCTTCTTCGCGGACGTCGTCCCAAAAGTCGGAGATCCGGGACAAGAACGCCTGTTTATTGCCGTCGTGCTGAACATCGATGAGGCCCTGCACATCCCAGGGCACACCCCAGACGTAGTGCCAGGCGTTGCCCTCGGTGTAGTCGTCGTTCCAGGCGTTTGGGCCGCCTTCCATCTCGTCGAAGCTGCCGTCTTCGTGACGACCGCGCATGAACCGCTCTTGGGGATCCCAGATGTTTCGCCAACCCTGCGCTTGAGCGTGCAACATACTGGCGTCTTCGGTATGCCCCAGGGCATCGGCCCACAGCGCCAGTGCGTGGTCGTTCCAAGTGAACTCGAGGGTGCGTGAAGCGGGCTCACTAGCGGCCTCGACGGTGACATAGCCATAGTCCCGGTAGGCCTCGATGCCCGCTCGGCCCGATTGTGGCGTGGGCCCCTTGGCGTGTTCAAGGCAGGCCTCGTAGGCCTCGTCGTAGTCCCAG
>JAACDH010000532.1 GCA_009936995.1 Rhodobacterales bacterium | reverse complement strand
CCGCAGCGCAAGCTCCTAGACCCGCTCGACTGGCTTCAGAAGCTTCCGCAGGACGGCGTGAGCCTGGTGAGTTGGTTCCCCAATGTCACCGAAGACACCGAGGATCCGCTGGTGAATCCGCTCATCGAGGTTGCGCCAGACGCCGAGGTGGTGCGTGAGGTGGCGGTCGACAAGTCGCTGGTGTTGGACTTTGTGGTGCCAGGCGCAGAGACGGCTTGGGGCTACACCACAGGTGGAGGTTTCCGCAGACCAAGTGAGGACATCGCTTCCACTGGCGAGGTCTCGGTCGAGTGGTTTGCCCCATCTAAAACAGGCGAAGAGGTCCTCTACGTCGTGTTCGTCAACGACTTGGGCGGAACCGTGGTGTGGCGTGGCGAGGCCACCGTTCGGTAGGCCCGACGACAGCGAAGGGGTCTGTCGTTACCAGCGAACCACTGCGCCGGCGACGTGCAGGCCCGCACCCGTTCCCAAGAACAAAACTCGCGAGCCCCGCTTTAGCCGGCCCTGTAGCTCGGCCTGGGCCAAGGTCATTGGAATGGACGCGGCGATGCAGTTGCCGTACTCGCCGATGATGTTCATCACCTTCTCGGGCGGGAAGCCGAAGCGGTTGATGGCGCTCATGCCTGGACCGCTGGTCTGGTGTGGAAGCACCAGGTCGATGTCGTCGGTGGTGAGGTTGGCCTCGGCGAGCAACGTCTTGATCTGCTCGGCCACCTTGAGCACCGCCATCTTGTAGATGCGAGTACCGCGCATGCGGAACAGGTTGTCTTCGTGGGAGGTGTCGGCGTCGTTGGGGTGCTTGCGCGTGCCACAGCCGCGGAGCTCGGCCAGATCGGAGCCCTCGGGCCAAGTAGATTGGCTGAACGCCAGTAATTGGCTGTCTTCGCCGTCTGGGGTGGCGGTGAGCACGGCGGCGGCGGCGCCATCTCCGATGAGTGCGGCGGACTCCGGGTGGCCCATGTCGCGGCTGCGGCTGCCTTGTTCGGCGCTGACCACCACGATGCGCTTGTAGGCACCGGCGGAGATGAGGGCGCCGGCGGTGTGCATGGCGACTAAGAAGCTCATGCAGGTGGCGTGCACCGAGAACGACGGCGTTTGACTCCAGCCGAGCTCTTTTTGAATGAACACCGAGCTGTCGGGAATGAGCTGAATGGGCGTGAGAGATGCGTTGATCAGTAGATCGGCCTGGGGGCCGTCTCCCAGTGCGTCGCGGACCGCGTGGGCGGCCATTACGCTCATGGGCTCGTGGGCAATGCGGCGCTGGGCTACGCCAGTTCGACTGAGAATCCACTCGGGCGAACGACCGATGAGCGGAGACAACTCGGCGGCGGTTTGGATGGTTGGGGGAGCGTAGAAGCCTGTACTTGCGACCTGAAAGCGCATCGTGTCCTCTTCAGCCAGCTTACCCAAGGGATTTTGGGAACGCCACCGCAGCATGTCTGCGGGTTTCTAACGTCAACAAGGCCCTCGTGCATGGGACTCACAACGGCGACCGCAAAATCGACGTCAGGGCGCCCTGGACAGGGGACTAATGAGGCAGAAACCGCTCGTAGAGAAAGGACGGTCGGTGCGCGGTTCTCCTCGGTCAGGCCAAAACGGTCGCGGTCGTATTTGTACTTTGACGGTCAGATAAGCGGCTTATCGATCTGCTCCTCGATGGCCCGTTGTTTGGCGGCTGTCGGTTCATCCCCCTAATCCATAAATGTCATTCATCCTGGGATTGTAGCGAGCGATGAGCACCACGGTGACCAGGATCCTTCCGCTGGGGATGACACACTCCGGTCCGCGGATTGCCCCTCAACACGGTGGGTTGGCGAGTCGCGGCTGAGGTGCACACCGAAAGTGGTGTGGCCGGACGCGGAAGGCGCCACCCACGCGGGAGAAGATCGAGTCCAGACATCGTTTTGAGTTGTGAATGGAGGAAGAGGCGCGCTTTATGGGTTCACAACCATGAGCGCCATAGGTGCGACTTTCGCAACCGCCGGATATGCTCCGCGCCTTCCTGGAGAATTATATGACTGTCTTGACCCGTACCCTGGCCCTGTCGGCCCTTCTTATGGCCTGTAGTGGCGACAAGAACGAGGACACTGGTGCGATGAAAAGCTTCGCCACGCCCGACCTGGTGATGCTCGACGAGAACAATTACGACTACATCGGCGACATTCAGATCGGCACCCAGACCGTCGCTGCGGGAGGAGAAGTCTCCGTCGACTGGTGCAGCCTCACCACCGATTTGCGGGGGCGCGAGGTCACCGACCCCAGCGCCATCGATCGGGTTCTGTTCATCGAGCTCTCGCTCACGCCAGAAGAGGTGATGGCGAAGGTCGAGGCCAACGCCCTGGTGCAGGCCGACACGGTCACCCAGTGGCTGCTGCTCTCGCCCGAATCTTGCACAGCGAACCTCTCCGACTTCAGCATCCTCGGCAACATCTTCAACCCCGAGGCTGATCTCGTGGAGAGCGACAACACCTGGCTGCTCTCGGTGTCCAACTACCCGGATGGCCGTTTCGACATCTTGATGTCCACGTTCGTCGAGCCCCTCGAGTCCGAGACGAACTCGAGCGTCGTTGTGGATGACGCCAGCTCCACGCTCTCCTTCGACACCGACCTGCACAGCGCCGATCCGCTGGTCACCTCGGCGTCGTTCGACGAGTACAGCCTAGACTGGAGTGGTGTGGAAAACGACGTCAACGGCGTCCCCTTCGATAAGCTGCTCGGCAACCGCTTGCTCATCGGGAAGGTCGCGGCCGATAACATCACCGACGTCGAGTCCATCTTCCTCCGCCTCGATGACGAAGCCGAAGAGCTCTACTACCTGTCCGACGTTGACGGCGAGCAGCAGGTGTATGGCCGCACTGCTGCAGACCTAATGCTGGCCACCGATCTGGCCGGCAACAACTTCGGCGGCTTCACTACGGACGGCGTGTGGTTGGTGGGCATCGAGTGCTTGAGCTGCACCAGCCCAGCACCGCTGCTGCTCTCGGTTGTCGAAGTCGAAGAGTAGTCCTGAAGACGACTAGATGTCGCAGTTTCCGCCCGCATCTTCGATGAACTCAATCTCGTTCACCTGCTCGGTGAGCGTGTGCTCTTCGACGATGGGTAAGCCAAGGCCAAGATTGTACGTCGCGGTGTAGATGTCTCTACCGGTCTTTTCGACGTCGTCGGCGACGGTGATGAGCTTGCCTTTGCGGGTGACTTCGTACAGCACAACTTCAGGCTGAAGTGCAGCCCGGATCTCTACATTTTCGCCGTCTCGGGCCATGTAGATGTGGTTATTGTCGCCGCCTTCGCTCAGGTCGAAGCCGAACCAGTTCACTTTGACCGCCATGGTGGCATCGGCGAAGTAGCCGTCGTAAACCAACAACGTTTGATCGAAGACTGCGGCGTTGGCGCACTTCCCGATGTCGAGGAGGGCGACGTTCTGGCTGCTCAAGCTCTCGTGGGCCTCGACCTGCACGTTGACGATGTACTCGAGCAGCAGGGCGTTGCTGCCACAGGCGGTGAGGAGCGGAGCTAACAACAAAGGGAGTGCACGTTTCATTAGTGTTTTGTAGCACGCAATCTGAACGCCGTCAGTCAAGGGGGTGTGTCTAGCTGGAACAGCTGTACATTGGCTACCGCCACCACCTCGTCGGTCTTGGACTCGGCCACGATAGCTCGCAGGGCGTGGAAATAAGCCAAATGCAGCTCACGAATACGCTCCAGGTCGTCTTTAGAGATGGTGAACACGTTGTAGCTGAACTGACCATCGGTGCCTTCGCGGATACGTCCGCTGGCGACGTCGGTCCAGTGGGCCTTGAGCTGCTGACTGACCTCGGGGTGGCGCCGAGTGTCGACGCTGATGCGATCAGGTTTCCAGTGGGTTCCGGTCCAGCTGACGGCCTCGATGGTCTGGAGCATGGCCAAGCAGGCGACCTCATCGCCCTCGGGCATGCCCAGGCGTTTTGCGATCCAGCCGTCCTCATGCTTTGCCGTGGCTAGGTAGTCTCCGAGCTCGAGGGCGCGCAGATACGCTTGGCTCCAAGGGTGCTTTGCGGCGCCGTATCGTCGGGCCTCCATACGGACCCACATTGGAGCGACTGAGGGCAGGACCATAGGGTCGACCAGGCAGGCGACAAAGTCGACCATTCGGGTAGAGGCTGCTTCGAGAATACGAAGGAAATCCGGCAGCTTTGGCTGGGTGCTACCCGAGAGCCAGCGGGTGACGCTGTACCGGGAGAGGTCGGCGCGTCGGGCCAGTTCGGTGACGGACGCCTGGCCTTTGAGGTCAGTGAGTAGGAACGAGACCGCTGCGACCGAGGTGGGATCAGTGTCGTCGAGCCAGGGCGGACGATGGCCGTAGAACTGAGTCATGGCCTTGTCGAGGTCGATTCCAGAACGCCAAGCCGCGCGGAGCGTCTCGGCGGCGGTGGGTTGGCGCCGTCCGGACTCCCATGCGTAGGCGACGTTACTGCGGTATCCGAGCCTTCTCGACCAAGCGACCTGGGACCGTTTGCCGCGCAGTGTTCTCAGGAGATCATGAGCGATCTGTTCATAGTCGACGTTCAAAGGTGTCCTCTCGACCATTAATAATGGACATAAGTCAGTATTGCACAGGCAGACCCGGTATTGCGAGACACTTTGTGCAGAACCGGCTTGCACATGGGGGTGTTGTCGAGAGAGAGTGAGGATGGAGGGTTTCCCGATGTCGACTAGACTCATGTTTATCGCGCTTGGTGTGCTGGCTTTAGTGGCCTGTGGCACCCAGGATGGTTCGGACTACAAGCCCACATCTACTTCCGGCACCACTCAAGCCACTTGGACTGATACGACTACGAGCGCGACCACCGGTACGTCAACGGGCGCGACGAGCACCACCACGACTGGAACGGAAACCACGGGTACCACGGGCACGGGCACCAGCACGGGCACCAGCACGGGCACTACCACAGTGAGTGACTCGGGCCACACTGGGCACAGCGGCGACTCTGGGTTTACGGGGACGACGGGGGGAACGGGCTTCACGGGTGGAAGCGGCGGCGGAACCTCGACCGACACGACGATGATCGGCGATTCCGGGTCCACGATGACCGTCAGCGATACGGGAGGTACGGTCACCACACCGTAGGAGCCTCATGCTTGACGTCGCCCGCCTCGTAGAAAATCTGAATCTCTCGCCGCATCCTGAAGGTGGCTTCTACAGGGAGATTCATCGCGCTGTGCAGCAGGTACAAGTGGGAAACCAGGTTCGCTCGGCCAGCAGCTCCATCTACTTCCTGCTGCCCGCCGGTCAGTTTAGCGCCTGGCATGTGGTTCGGTCCGACGAACAATGGCATCACTACGCTGGCTCGCCGCTCGAGCTGCATCTGCTCACGAACGGAACGCATCAGGTGGTCACCATCGGGTCAGATCTCGCCCAAGGACAGCTGCCCCAGGCCATGGTCCCCGCCGACGTCATCCAGGCCGCGCGTCCCGTAGGCGGCTGGGCGCTGCTCGGCTGCACCGTGGCACCAGGCTTTGACTTCGCCGACTTCCGAATGAACGACCGCGTCGAGCTGACGCGCGATTATCCAGCTCACAGCGGCATCGTAGAGGCCTTTTTACGCGACTAGTCTTACTGGACGTCGAGCTCGGGGATACCCTGAATGACGTCGCCTTTTTTGACGTTGTTGTCGTCAGACCAGCCCTTGTTCATTTCGAGGGCATATTTGGCAGGGTATAGGCTCTTGGTGGTCTCGGTGACGAAGGGCTTCATGTCGGCGATCTTGACAATTTTGCCATCGGCGTCGGCGAAGGCAATGGACAGCGGGATGCGGGTGTCCTTCATCCAGAACGAGCGTGGCTTGACGTCTGGGTACACAAAGAGCATGCCGCTATTGGTGGGCATGTTGTCGCGCATCATCAATCCATACTGACGGGTTTCGTGGGTAATCGCGAGCTCTACCTTGGCGTAGGCGCTCCCCACTTGGAGGCTTGCCATGGGAAGCTTGCTGGTGCCGCCACAGGCCAGCAACAGGGGAAGTATAATTGCGATCACAGCAACCTCGGTTGACCGGTTTCAGGGTCTATATCGCTGATGGCCTTGAGGCCCAGGTGTTTGCGTCCGCGGGGAGTGACGACCCGACCACGTGGTGTGCGCATCAGGAAACCTTGCTGGATGAGGTACGGTTCGTAGGCATCTTCGATGGTGTCGCGAGCGTCGCCGACGGCTGCGGCGAGTGTGTCGAGCCCCACTGGACCGCCGCTGAACTTGATGGCGATGGTGGTGAGTATCTTCAGGTCCATCTTGTCGAGGCCGAGGTGGTCGATGTCGAGGCGGGTAAGCGCGTGGGTGGCGAGGGCGTGGTCGATGGTCCCATCGCCCTGCACCTCGGCAAAGTCACGGACTCGGCGCAGGAGTCGATTGGCGATTCGCGGTGTTCCACGGGAGCGGCTGGCGAGCTCGCGTCGGCCGTCGGGGGTGATCACGATGTTCATTCGATTGGCACTGCGACGGACGATTTCGTCGAGCTCTTCGGTGGTGTAGAAGTCGAACGTGGCCGAGATGCCGAAACGGGCCCGCATGGGTGAGGTGAGCATTCCAGCGCGAGTGGTGGCGCCGACCAACGTGAATGGCGAGATGCCGAGTCGCACCGATTGGGCGCCTGGTCCCTGACCAAAGACCACGTCGATCTCGTAGTCCTCCATGGCCGGGTAGAGCATCTCTTCGATGGCGCGAGGCAGGCGGTCGATTTCGTTGATGAAGAGCACCTGCCGCTCTTCGAGGTTGTTGAGAATACCGGCGAGATCTCCCTTTCGCTCCAGGGTGGGCCCGGATGCTGTGGTGAGTTCGACGCCCAGCTCTTCGGCGATGATGTTGGCCATAGACGTCTTGCCCAGGCCAGGAGGGCCAGCGAGCAGCACGTGATCGAGGGCCTCTCCGCGCTTGATGGCGGCCCGGATGTAGACCCGCAGATTGTCGAGAATCTGTTTCTGACCGACGTACTCACTGAAATTCCTCGGGCGAAGCGCGGGATCGGCGGGTTGTGCGGTGGGGTCCATGGGGTTCATTTCTTACCCGACAGGAGGGTGAGGGATGCCCGGATACGTTCGGCGAGGGGCGCATCGACGGTGAGACCCTGCGCTTGAAGGCCGGCGATGGCGCGGTCGATCTCGGACTTGCCGTAGTCGAGCTGGGCGAGGGCCAGGGGCAGGGGGTCGGCTGGCTTGCGTGGCAGCCGGACTTTGGCGCCCTTGGCACTGTTGAGCACGAACTCGGCGGGCAGCTTTCCCTTGAGGTCGAGGGCCATTCGCTGGGCGGTCTTCTTGCCGATACCGCTGATCTTGCAGAGGGCCGTGGTGTCGTCGTGCTCGATGGCTCGGGCGAGCTCTTGGACGCCGAGGGAGTCGATGGCGGCGAGCGCTGTCTTGGGACCGACGCCGGACACAGCGAGCAAGGAGCGGAAGGCGGTGCGATCGAGCTTGGAGGAGAAGCCGTACAGCATGAAGGCGTCTTCGCGAACCTGGGTGGCGATGTGCGCGGTGACCTCGCCGCCAGCGGTTGCCCAGCCCTCGATGGTGCCCACTGGACCGAACACTTCGTAGCCGACTCCGCTGACGTCGATGATGCAGGTGCCACCGTTGTGATCTTCGAGGGTTCCAACCAGTCTAGCGATCATCGAGTTCCTTGGAGCCGGTGGGCTTTTGCACGCATACAATGGGTGATGGCGATGGCCAGCGCGTCGGTAATGTCGGCCGGCCCCTCTGCCTCGTGATTGAGCAGCATCTTGACCATTCGAGCTACGGCCTTCTTGTCGGCGCCGCCATGGGCACCTACGGTGGACTTGATGGTGGAGGGGTTGTACGAGTGCGGCTCGTATCCACACAGCGCCGCCGCGGTGAGGGCCACTCCGCGCGCTTGTCCTAATCGGAGGGCCGACTCGGAGGACTTATGCCGAAAGATGGCCTCGATGGCCACTTCATCGAAGCTGTGGCGCTTGAGGGCACCCATTAGACCCTCGTGAATCGCCAGCAGCCGCTGACCCATGGGCGTCTTAGGAGTCGTCTTGATGAAGCCACTGTCGACGTAGTAGAGCCTGTTTCGCTCTTTTCGGACGACGCCCCAACCGGTGACGGTGGAGCCGGGATCGATACCAAACACGACCATTCAGGGCACATCGGGGAGGAGGGGGGAGAGCGCGGTAGACTTTGGCACTCTATCAGGGCACTGTACATCTGTTCAAGGAGTGACAACATGCGACGGCAGACGCTGAAGTCTTCGGCGACCCGATCCGGCGTCGGTGTGCATACAGGAGCCCCCGCAGAGGTTGTTCTAGAGCCGTCGCTATTCGGCAGCGGGATACAGTTTTTTCTCGACGATGGCGTCTCCGTTCCCGTCGGCATTGACGCGGTGTCCTCTCTGCCCGGCGCCACAGTGCTCGTCTCGAATGGCCGAAAAGTTCACACGCCGGAACATCTGTTGGCGGCGCTGGTGGGGCTTGGCATCACCGACGCTCGGTTGACGCTGCTCGGTCCGGAGGTTCCCATCCTAGACGGATCAGCACTCCCTTGGTGCGAGGCGATTCAAGCGGCCGGCGTGCTGAGGGGTCCCGAGGTTCCGGCTGTCGTGCTCGATCAGGTGGTTCGGGTGGAAGCTGCCGGCGGATGGGCTGAGGCTAGACCCAGCGCTCGTCGGGCGGTCACGGTCACCGTCGATTTTGACGACCCTGGGCTGCCGCGCGGAGAGGTCCACTATGATCTTGACGAGGGAGACTTCATGAAAGACCTGGCGTTGGCACGCACTTTTGTCCTTGAGCGCGACGTGGCAAGGGCGCTGGCGGCGGGCTTGGGTAAGGGGGCCAACGACGAGAACACCGTGCTCTGGACCGCGACGGGGGCCCGAGGTCCGCTGCGCTGTCCCGACGAGGCGGTGCGTCACAAGCTGCTCGATCTCATCGGCGATCTGGCCCTGGTCGGGGCGCCGCTTCAGGCAGAGGTCCACGTGGTTCGAGGCTCTCATCGCCTGCACCACGCCTTAATTCGCGCCGTGTGTCAGGCGATGAAGAGGCCGGCTTCCCAATAGCGCTGCAGACGTTGATTTACGTCGCCCTCGTTGAGGTGGGTCTGGTCGACCAGGTCGGCGATACTTCGCGCTCCGTCGAGGAGCGGCAGAACCGCGCGGTCGACATCGTCGATGGGCAGGGCGCGGTGGGTATCGGTGGGCACGCGAAGGGCGTCGGAGGATGCCAATAGGCGGACCACGGGGCAAGCCGTCGGAGAATGGGACGGCGAGGGCCGCGTGGGAAGATTACGGGTGTGGGCTTGTACCAGATCGCTGCCGAGACACATGCGTAGGGCCATCGTTAACTGCTGAAGCATGGCTTGATTCGGCGGTGACCCCATGAGCTCGGCCACGCCCTCGACCACTTCGATTAGCCCCAAACGGGCAGGATATTGCTCGCTGATTGCGTGGAGCAGCACCTGGAGGATGGGCATGTCGATCTTGGCCTGGCCTCCCCAGGGAGATGCGAGAACAGCGGGCTGTCCAGGTACGAACTCGGCGGGAGGCGCGAGGTCGGTGCTGAAGCGCAGCTGCTCCATGGCTTGTCCGGTCACGCCAGCAGCTGCAGGTGCATCATCGCGAACCAATAGGGTGGTGCGAAAGGCGCGACCCGTGATGGCGTCGAGGAAACACTCCACCTTGATCAGATCGTCGCCGAATTGGTCGATGGCAGCGCGAACTTGGGGATGGGTGGGGCCGGTGATGGTGGGGTTGAGGCCGCCTGCGTCGCACAAGATCTGTAGGTTTTCGGCCCGAACGCGCTGGTTGAACTGGTCGTAGCGCAGGGGCTCCATGTGCGACACCGCGACGTCGCCCAAGAAGAAACCATCGTGCGCTTCTTGGAGGTGGTCGAGCTCGTCGTGGACCATTCTGCTGTAGGTGCTGTCGTCTCGGGGCGTATTAGCGGCGAGGACTTTGGCGAAAGCCCTGCCTTGGCGTACGCGCTCTTGGGGCAAGGCGTCGGCGTCGACGAAGCCCTTGATCAGCTCGTGGACCGGGGCTCTCCGGGACCAGCCAGGCTGGGTGTTCCAGCTAATGAAGGCCACCCCGTGGGGAGAGAGCGCGTTGCGAATTCCCTTGAGCAGGACCGGCTGTAGGGGGGCGGGCAGCCAAGAGTATAGGCCATGGGCGATGATGTAGTCGAACGGCCCTTGCCAGGCGACGAGATCGGCGAGATCGGCGACCAACAGCTCGATGTTGGTGAGGTTTAACGCCAGGGCGTATGCGCGCCCGATCTCGATTTCTTCGGCGACGACGTCCAGGCCTACGAAGCGGGCATTGGGCAGCCGTTGGGCCATGGGCAACAGATGCCCGCCGCTGGCGCAGCCCAGTCCGAGGACCCGGCTGGTGGCGACATCGGGCGGGTTGAGCCCCAGGAGCTTGGCCATGCCCGCCATGCGGTCGGGATGTGCTTCGTGGAATGAAAAGGATGGATAGCGGACGTGGTCGCTCATGTAGGTCTCCGCGCTCTAGACCGGCTTGGTGGCTGCGGCGGTCCAGATGCGATTGAGGGGGCCCCAGACGGGGTGTTTCCGACAGCGGTCTTCGGCGTCGATGATCTCTTCGAGGGACAGGGACTCGGGCATAACGGGCTCGAGGGGGCCATCCATGATGTAGAGCATCGGTACCATGCGTTCGACCTGCAGTCCGGCTTCGTTGAGGAGGGACCAAAGGTCTTCGCGGGTCCAGGTACGAACCCAGCGATCGCCGGGGATGTGGATGACGCCGTCGCCGGTGAGCGCGTGGGCGAGGGCGCCTTGGGGAGCGTCTTCGGCACAGGCCCAACCGTAGCGGGCTTCCATGGCGATGAGCAGGGTGCCACCGGGACGGAGCCGGTCGACGATGGCGGCCAGGGCACGGCGGACGTCGGGGACGTAGCAGAGCACTTCGGCGGCGATGACCACGTCGAACTCGCCGACATCGGGCAGATTGTGGACCGTGGACCAGTGAAGATCGATGCGACCCGGACGGTTTGCTGCGTGCCAGGCGCAGCGGACCAGGGCCTTTATGTCGGCGTCGACTCCAACAACGTCGGCGCCGTAGTCTAAAAATGCCGTCGTGAACCGACCGATTCCGCAGCCGACGTCGAGGACGCGCTTGGCGTTAAGCCACGGTTCCCAGTGGTGCAGGTACAGATCGCGCTCGGCGCGCTTGAGGGCGTTGATGGGCGAGTCGAGATCGAGGAAGTCCATCCAATCGGGGTGTTCGCCCCACGCCGATTTTGCACCGTCTAGGTAGAGGTGAGCCCGAGTTCCGGTGTCCTTGACCCAGTTGTCGTCGCAGGGAAGCTCAAACCTCTTTCCCATGAGGGGGACCAGCAACTCGGTGTCGTAGGGCGGTTCACCGGGAAGGCCGAGGGGTTGGCCTTGGAAGGTCGCGTTTTTCAGGCTCATCGAGCGAGCGGGCCGATCACGACGTTGCCGTCGTACTTAGGCGCGTCGTTGGTGAGGGCCGAGTAACCAAGATATCCGCCGGTTCCGGCTGCGCTCGCGGCCAAGATGCTAATGAGGATTGGCACTACGGGAGAGCGCTTGGTGACGACAGCGGCGCCAATTTCGTTGTTGGTGATGACCACCGGCTTGACCTCGCGGGGGTCGAGCAGCAATGACGACAAATGTACGTTGCTGTCGAGGTGCAGCGGAACGGCCAATGGGCTGGTGTTGGCGTCGGAGATGCGACCGGTGGCATCGACGAAATTCATCAGCAGAGGAATGGTCTGGGCCGCTTCGTCGTTGGCTGTGTCCGCGAAGGGAATGGACATGGCCTTGCTAAAGGCGTCGTTGCTGGGTGCGTACAGCTGCAGGTGGAGCAGGCCGTCGTCGGTGCCGGCGAGTAGGATGAGATCCAGATCGCGGGCGTTGGATCCGATGGCCCGGTACAGCTGGGCGGCTTGGCGAGAGCGACCCGGGCTGGAAGCAGACGACTGGGCGATGTTGGGAGCGCCCAATCCGAGCTTTAGGGTTTGGGCTTCGGCGCTAGGCTTAACCATGAGCAGCTTATACGCTTGGGTGCCGTCGCCCTTGGCAACGATGTGGTGAATACCGGGCAGTAGGCCATCTACGGCGGCGGGAGAGGGACCGACCTCGGTGCCGTCCACGAAGACAGTCGCCTCGGCATCTGCGGCGATGTTTAGGGTGATCGCCTGGCCTTTTAGGGCGTCTCGGGCGGTCTCGTAGGCTTCGACCACGTTGGGTGGGAAGATGGCGCCGTTGGGAACCCGACTGGAGTTGAGGGCCGCGGCCGAGCGGAAGCCGATGTCGGCAGCTTCTTGATCGTCGGAGGTGAGATGGGCCGTGGCCAGGTAGACCCAGGCCTCCCAGAGGTCCGTGGTGGTGTTCGTGGCACCCACGGCCATGCCGAGCTGCTCGACTGCGACTTGAAGCTCGTAGATGGCATCTTCGGTTTGAGCCTGGTTGTACAGATTCTTGCCATTGGTCAGGGCGTCTTGGCCGGCGCCGAGCAGGGCTTGCTTGAGGATGATCTCTTCGCGACCCGTGATGGCCACGACAAACTCTTCGGTGTCGAGACCGTCGGCTTTTCCGGTGGCGTCAACGGCTTCGACTAGGTCGGAGACAAGCTGCTCTTGGGCCTCAGCGTTAACTTCGGACTGGTGCAGACCCACCACTGCAAGTCGAGGGGCGTCCTGCGCATATGCGGTGGATGTTGCGAGAAGGATGCCAATAGTGAGGAGACGGGGCATGTTGGCCTGATGCAAAAGTGGTTCCAGAGCGCACGCAGTGTAGCACTCCATTCGTTTCGGGTCCTCGGCTGTCTGACACTGATCAGCCTGTCGAGTGGTCCTGCCTATGCCCTAACCCCCATCGATACGGCGTTGGCGGCCGGTGATGTGGGAGGGGCCATCGTTCTAGCTAAGGCTATCACGGACGCGTCTCCTGGCGATATGGATGCGCATGAGCTGTACATCGATCTCATGTTGGCCGCGGCGCAAGGGGCGCGGGCGGAGCAAATGTACAGGTCGATGATTCAATCCGACCCCACAAACCCCGACTTGCACTACCTTCATGGCCGCGCGGCGGTGTCTGGAAAAGAAGCGCAAGCGGCCTTCGAGCGGGCGCTGCGGATCGACCCAGATCACGCGCGCTCCCACATGGGCATTGCGGCCGTTCACAGCGCCAAGGGCGCCATGCATGAAGCCGCCATGGCCTATCGAAGGGCGGTGATGCTCGATGGCAGTCTAGGGGAAGCCTGGATGGGCTGGGTGCGTATGCACATCGAGGCTGGCGATTACGAGGGCGCCATTCTGGTGGCTCAAGATGGGCTCCGGGCTGTTCCCGCCGAGGGAGGGCTGTATATGGTGGTGGCGACCCTCGATGGCAAGCAAGCCCTAGAGATGTTGGAGCGCGGCGCCACAGAGGCGCCCGACGACGCGCGGGTCTTGTCCGCGTTGGCCGAGGTGTACTTGTCCCTAGAGCAGCCCGACAAGGCGCTGATGGTGGCCCGTCGTGCGCTTAGGGTCTCTCCCAGTCTTCCCAGCCCTACGCTCACGGAGATGTTCGCGTCTGCGCTTGCGGCCGAGACCCTCGACTATCCGGGGTATCGCGCGCTCATCCAGGCGCGAGAGCAGCAGGGCGTCGACCCTTCCGCGGCCGTCGCGAGCTTCAACACGTTGGTCTCCAAGTATCCAAAGTGCGCCTTGGTGCTGCTCGGACGAGCACAGCTGCACGATCAACTCGGCCAGTCTGCGCTGTCACTCACCGACCTCGCCCTCGCCCTGCAACGCGACCAGAATTTGATGGAGGCGCAAGCGGCGTTCGGGCTTACGCTGGTGCGTGCCGATCGGTCCAAAGAGGCTTTGCCCTGGCTGACTGCGGCTACGGCGGGTCGCCCCTGGGACGCCTCTCTGGCAATTGCCCTGGGTCGGGCGCAGAGCAAGACGGGCGATCACGTCGCCGCGGTCAGGACGCTCAAGGTCCAATATCTTCGGAAACCATGGGACGTTCCCACCTTGCTTCAGTACGCCGAAGTGCTCCAGTCTGCTGGGCTCCACGAAGAGGCCTATCGGCTGGTGATCACCGGTCTGAAGGACGTGGGTGATCCCCGGCTCGCGGCGGCGCTGGTGATGACAGCCATCGCCGCTGGCCACCCGCTCGAGGCCGCTAACTTTCTTGAAGACTTGGGCCATCAGGGAAACAGCCAGGCACTACTCGACTTAGCGAGTCGATTGCGGGCGCAGGCGAAGCCTTAACCGACGTTATTGAGGCCGTGCCCGAACGGTGGTCGAGCCGCCGCTGCTGACGGTCACCTGCTGTTCGTGAGCGATGCCGAGTGCTGGGTTCTCGACCTTGATCTTGTGCGTACCGGCGGACAGTGAGAAGTCCTTAAAGGGGGCGGTCTTACTGACCTTCTTTCCGTCGATGTACACGTTCGCCCAGCCTCCTCCAGACAAGGTGACCGTGAGCTTACCGGGCCCCGTCGCCTGCGGGCGAGGCGTGGAGGGTCTCGTGGGCCTGACCTCGACCTGGGGCTTGGGCTTGGGAACAGCCTTGAGCGTGTAGGGGAGGGTGGCCTCTTCGCCGGCTTTGATCCAGGTCTTGGATTCGTAGGTCTCAAAGCCCTCCTCTTCGAAACGAAGGGTGTGCTCGCCGGGCTGGATGTTGTCGAAGGACAGGGTGCCACCGCGGCCGCGTTTCTCACCGTCGAGGAAGATGTTTGCTTGGGGCAGGACCATTACCCGTAGGGCACCGGTGGTGGCCACTTCGATTGCGATCGGCTCGGGCTGACTTGCGTTGGAGTAGTAGATGCCGCCGGTGACGATGACGATGGACAGGCCCACGGCCATGGCGATCGTTCCGATTCCCCACCAGACGATGTGGGTCTGGCCCGTTTTGGATTGCTCGTTTATGGTGCTGGTGGTGTGACCATCCCATGCGTCAGGGGCGTTCTCTTTCAGCTCGAGCGCGATGGTGCTGTTCTCTTCGAGTCGGGTGATCTCTTCGACGATCTGATCTTTGAAGAGATCGGCCAAGAACTCGGAGAACTCGACGCGAATGCGGTCGGCGTTGTCGGGGAGCAGATGTTGGCGGAGATCTTCGGCCATTTCGCTGGCGTTCTGGTACCGGTCTTCGGGGTATCGGGCCAAGGCCTTCATGACGACCTTTTCGAGGTCCTCGGGGATGTTGCTGTTCATCCTTCTGGGAGGTTCGAAGTCGCAGTCGCGAATTTTCTTCAGGGTGGCAATTTCGCTGTCGGTTTTGAACAGCCGCCGCCCAGTAAGCATTTCGTAGAGGATGATGCCCAGCGAGAATAAATCGGAGCGCTGATCGATCTCTTTGCCGGTGGCCTGCTCGGGGCTCATGTACTCGAACTTGCCTTTCAGGATGCCGTCGCGGGTCTGGTAGGCGTTGGACTTGGCCTTGGCGATGCCGAAGTCGGCGATCTTGACCTCGCCCTCGTACGACACAATGACGTTGCTCGGAGAGATATCGCGGTGAACGATTCCGTAGGGGTTTCCTTGTAGGTCGCCTTTGGCGTGGGCGTACGCGAGCCCCTTGCAGGTCTCGAGGGCGATGTACGCGCAGTACCGCGGGGGCATGAAATGGCGCCGACGGGCCATTTGACGCAGAACGTTGCGGGCGTCCTTTCCGTCTACACACTCCATCGCGATAAAATAATTGTCGTGGATTTTTCCGAAATCGTAGATGCGAACGATGTTGGGATGCTGTAGAGCAACCGACACCTTGGCTTCGTCGATGAACATCTCGATAAAGTCGTCGTTTTCGCCAATGTGAGGGAGGATTCGCTTGATTACAAGTAGGTTTTCGAATCCGCCATGACTGTAGGTTTTCGCCTTGAAGATCTCCGCCATTCCTCCCGTGGCAATTTTGTCCACGAGGAAATATTTCCCGAATACTTGTGGTGTAAATGTCGCCACAGAATCTCCGACTGCGATTGACAGTACGTGACCCCCTAACAGGCGTCAACGTTCTGAGACTACTCGGCTGCGATGGCCCAGTATATTTCTAGTTCGTCGCAGGTCCATTGATTGCGAAGGGTGGTGGCGTCGCCGTACTCGCTACAGGTTTGACGGTCCTCTTTGGTTTCGATCTTTGCGAAGTCGTCGATGCAGGTATCGAGCTCGGCGTCGGGCACCGTAAAGCCGCATTCGGTTGCGTAATCGGCCATCCGAACGCAGATTTGCTGACAGTTGTTCTGACAACCAGTGGCCAGGGTTGCGAGTGCGAGCAGGAAGACGGCTGTGCGTGCCATGAAGACCTCAGAGGCGGGTCGCAAAGTGCCACGATGGAGCACAAGAGGCAAGGGGGCCGTTGGCTTCTTGACATGGTTGGCCATCATCCCGCCGCAAGGGCTCGTTGAGACGAAGGCTGTTAGCCGAATATCTGAAGGCCGCCGGCGATCAAGCCACCAATGACGCTCGCGAGCCCCACGCCCGATAATACTGCGGCCAACAAGTAGACGCGCTGTTTCACGGCGGGATCGACGGGCTCGGGCTCGGGCGGTGGTCGGTAGGCGTCGAGGGCTTCGCCAAGCGTGGGCACGGACTCGGCCCCCACTTCATCCAGAGATGTCTCGATGGGGTCGAGCGGGGCTTCTTCATGGTGCTTGGGAGGGGTGTCGTACATGGGCCGATCGCACAT
>JAACDH010000531.1 GCA_009936995.1 Rhodobacterales bacterium | reverse complement strand
CTCCCGGAAGACTGCCGAGGTATCGCGAAGATCTATCGCAGTCGAGGAACGAAAATACACCGCCCTAGTTGGGGTCGAGGACGGAGCGAGGCGCGCGGAAAAACGTATAATGCACCGTACGATCCGCAGTTCGCCCGTAACGGAACACGCGAAAATGCACGAACACAACGTCGTCGCCACACGCCCCAAGGGCCACGGGAACTGCGCTTCCGCGACCATCCGCGGTGTCGAAGTTCACGCAGTGAAGCCGCAAGCCATGCTCCATAGACACCGTCTCGATGGCCACATCGGCGACAGAAGGATCCGACGAGAAGTCCAGCTCTAGCGCATAGCGCTGGTCGTCTGCCAAAATGGCGAGGACCAACCCCTCTCCGAGAAAACAGGTGGCGCTACCCGATGCGATGACCCTCGCGGATCCGCTTTGAATTTCGACGTTCATGATGACCTAACCTAGCAGTACACGGTCGCTTTTACAGCACCCTTGACGACGGGAGGAGTGGGACCCTAAACTGAACGAGTATCTATTCGCATTATATATCGGAGGGCCCAATGGCCAGACTAACGGACTCACAGGGGCGTCCCCATTCGGGACTCATGCAAAATGTTGTTGTGGCAGTGGTGGTCGACAACGTCGATCCCGACGAGCTCGGCCGAATTCAGGTCAAATTCCCGACGCTCCCCGAAGAGCCGCTGTCGTTCTGGATTCGACAGATCTCACCCATGGCCGGCAAAGAGCGCGGTATTTACGCCCTGCCCGAGATCGATGACGAAGTCCTCGTCCTGTTCATGCAGGGCAGCCAAGATGTCGGCGTGATCATCGGTCAGTTCTGGAACGGAAAAGATATCCCGCCGAAAGAGTGCAAAGACGGCATGCCCAAGCCCGCTGACACCAACACCGGCGCATCATGGTCCACCGACACATTCACCGACGGCTCCAAGGACCTCGCCGCCAACAATCGGCGCTTCTGGAAGTCCCGCTCTGGCCACCTGTTGGTCTTCGACGACACCGACGGCTCCGAGACGGTCCAAATCTGGGACAACAAGCACACGCTCGCGCTGGTCTTCGATCCCAACGAGGAGCGGATCGTTTTGTCTAACAGCAAGGGTGACATCCACATCCGCACCAAGAACGACCTCTACCTCGAGGCGGGCAACGATATCAAATGGATAGCGGGCAACAACATCGAGGGCGAGTCCGGTATGGACACCACCCACACGGTGGGCAACGACTACACCCTCGACGTCTCCATGAACACCACCATGTCTGCCGGCATGAACATGGACGCCACCGCAGGTATGAACTTCACCTGCAAAGCCGATCTCAACGCCACCCTCGAAGGCGGCGTTGGCCTCACCACCAAGGGCGGCGCCACCGCCACACTAGAAGGTGGTGCCACGGCAACGGTCAAGGCCGGTGTGGTGATGATCAACTAGAGGGGCGCTCAGAATGACGTAAAGCCGCTGTCCCCATCTACCCAAGGCTGAAGGGCTTCCACCCATTGTCGGGCGTTCTTCATCTGCATTTCCACCCGATACTGCCCCTCTTGCCTCCGGGAAGTGGGCACGGTGCCTTCGATGACCAACCGACCCGGCCCAGTCGAACGGACGGATGAAAATTTACGGCCCTGGGTGGGACGGAGGTCTGCCACCAGTCCACGTGAGGTGACCAGCACAAACCGATCCTTTGCCAGAACGAGATCGCCAGTGGTGCGATTCGCCTTGCGTGAGCTCATTCCGGCCAGGGACTGCGTGCCTTGGACCAACACCCGCATGGAACACCCCAACGCCTGGAGTTTTACGTCCTCTTTGGGAATGGTCCGGACAACCCGATGGCGGATCCACCAGGATTGTAGGCGCAACATCGCGCCCACGGCAACGGCCACAACCACCAAGATGAGAATCGCCTGTGTCACCCACTCCTCCACTTCGCAGGCAACATAGCGTGCCCATTCAATCAACGTGGACAAGCTCGACCGCAGATGGTTCCGTGGAGCCATAGCGTCACCCGGTTACAGCAGTTGCCCATGGCCCCGCATCGGAGACTTCATGTCACGCCCCTCGGAACCCCTACTCGCCTGGTTACGCAAGTTGTTGCAGGAACGAGGACTCAACAGTGCTGCGCTCGCCGAGCGGGCGGGTCTTCCGCGCTCGCGCACGCGGCAGATTTTGTCGGGAAAACAGGACATGAGCGTCGATGAATTGTTGAGCATTTCAAAGGCACTTGAGCTTTCTCCCGCAGATATGGGCGTCCCCATGGACGACGAGGCGGCCGATGAACCTGAGGAGGCCACCCAAGACGAGCCCTATGCCACGCTCGGAAAACCAACCTTGGCCCCAGCGCTGGACGACGACGAGGAAGACGACGACGAGCCCTACACCCCTAGCATCTCGGTCGACCCCTACGACACCCACCATCGACAGCTGCTCGAAGTGGCCTTTGCGCTGGGCTGCGACGTCGCGTTCACCTGCGACACCAAGATGCTCCAAGACAGCAACGTGCCCAAAGCGGTCCTCAACGACCACCCCGAACATATGATGATCCGCCTCGAAGCACGATACCACCAGTACAACGACCCCAAGTACACCGACGACGGTGTCACCATTACTCTTTCCTTCGACGCGTTGTACAACTGCACGTTCCCATGGACGTCCTTCAAACAAGTGATCTTCACGCCGCTGATTATCGAGCCCGAAGTCGAAGACCCCACACCTGGTGGCCACCTTCGTCTCCTCTCCTAACGACGCCACGACCGCCATCGCCGCCGTCGACCTCCCTCCTGGCGACATGGTGCATCAGCCGTTGGTCGAAAACGGTGTGGCCAGCTAGCTTACTTCGTTGCGCTGGCGGTACTGCTCATACAGATATGCGGCCGCCGCGATCGCCATCACGACGAGGACTATACGAGACCGGGCGTTGAGCCAAAACATCATGTCGGTGATCTGCTCGCCGAAGGCCCATCCAAGCCAGATCATACCAGGTACCGCGACCGTCATACCCACCACGTCCCAGAAGACGAACTGACGGAAGGGCAACTTACACGCGCCAGCAACCAAAAAGACGGGTGCGCGAAATCCAATGAGGAATCGTCCCACAAGCACTGCAACGGGACCTCTGTCGCGAACCATCTTCTCGGCGCGTCGAATGCGTTCCCTCTTAAACCAACGCTCACTGCGCTCAGATTCTAAAAGCCAAGGCCCCATATAGCGGCCCAAGGCATACACGCCGACGTCGCGAAGCCCGACGCCCACCACGGCCACCACCAATGTGGGCGTCCAAGTGAACTTGCCCTCGGCGATAGCGACTCCTGCGTAGACCAGAGGGAAGTCCTCTGGCAACGGGAGGAATACTCCGGAGAGCATACACATCAGTAGCAGGCCTGGGTAGCCTGCTACGGACCTGACCAGTTCGCGAATCATAGCGCCGAACTAACCCATCCACAGGGTTAGACCACCCATTCACGGCCCCGAGTGGGGAACTACAAGCGGAGGTGAGGCAACGATCCGGCTCAGGCCTGAGCGATACGCTCTTCAATGTCGCGAAGCAGCTGTGACGCAGGACCCGTGCGGTTGTTGCGAATGCATTTCTTGTAGGCCTTCCAGAGGTCGGCCAGGAAGGGATCTTCCGTCATGCGGTGTTCGTTTGGCAGAGAATCTTGAGTGGGAAGATCGACCCCTGAAATGCAGCGGCGAGAGTGCAAATTACGTAGCGCGCTGATGAACAGACCATCACAGGGGGTGTCGCCGCGACGACGCAGTTCGATAAATGTGTGCCACGCGAGGCTCTCGGGGAGCACATCAGGCGCGGGGGAAATGGTGACGCGAAGATTACGAATTAGCTGCCGGGAGCTTGCATCCGTATCTACCAAAGACTGTTCACTCATTCTCTCCTCCAAGTTCGAGGGGTGGTAGCCAGCCCTGGGGCGTTCTACTGCTCGATGATCGCGTTTTGCCGGAAGCCTTTTTTCTTTAGACCACCACTAGCTTCG
>JAACDH010000079.1 GCA_009936995.1 Rhodobacterales bacterium | reverse complement strand
GTTTGATTGAAATGCTGGTCATTTCACCTTCTCCAGCGATTGGTATGCTCTCTTGTTCGCCAGCATTTGGCAGGCTGCAGTTTTTCTACAGCCTGTGGTATTGCCTCAGAACATCAGCGACTGCGCGAGCCCGAGGTGACGGCGTAGCTGCTCCCGACGGAGTTGGCCCCCTCGGATGCCGGCTGCATAGCAGCGGTACAGATCGTTGAAGTCGTAAGCCGTGTCCAACGCCGAGCCGGCCCATTACCGTCGTATCGAGTGACAGCAACCAGAAGACGTCCATGCGCTACGAGGGCACGCTCACGGGCTCCGTCAAAGACGCCAATACGCCGGATTGTTACTGCGACTAGTTTTCGCAGATATAGGCGCGACTGTTGCTGCAGTCTGCGTCGTTCCAGGCCAAGCCGCTCCAGTTGAACTCTGAACAGTCCTCGTTTCCGCTGTTGTTGGGCTCGCCACCTCCCCAATTTTCGTAGGTGGTGGGCTCGCCGCTCGCCCAACGCCACACCCCCTCGTTGGCGAGGTCGTTGTACCCACTCCACCCGCTGCCGCCCACGGTGAGGTCCCACTCGATGGAAACCGCGAGTTCCTCGGCCGCGTCGGTGATGGTGTACAGCTCGTAGCCCACGCTTCGACAGTCGTCTCGGGCTGTCGTCCACGTGCGCGACTGGGGGCAAATCAGGTAGTTCGTGCCGTCCCACGGCCAGCTTGTGCACGTGCCGCAGACTGGATTTGGGTCCACCACGCCGTTGCAGCTGTTGTCGACGCCGTCGCAGATCTCGGATGCACCGGGGTAGGAGAGCGGCTCGAGGTCGTCGCAGTCGCCGTCGCATGCAGACAGCCCGTCCAGGTCGCCATCGAGGGCCTCGTCGGTGAGCGGGTTGCAGTCGTTGTCGATGCCGTCACAGTCGTCGTGGAGGGTGGGGGCTCGGAGCGGGTCGGCGTCGTCGCAGTCGCCCTCACAGATCGACACGCCATCGCTGTCGCCGTCTTGCTCGTCGGCGGGGACCAGTCCGTCGCAGTCGTTGTCGAGCCGGTCGCACACCTCGGGAGCGCCGGGAAACACGTCGGGGTTGAGGTCGTCGCAGTCGGGGTCGGCGTCGCAGGCTCCGTAGCCGTCGCCATCAAGATCGAAGGCGTTGTCGATGAGCCCGTCGCAGTCGTTGTCCAGGCCATCGCAAATCTCGAAGGCCCAAAGGTGGACGGTGGCTTCATTGTCGTCGCAGTCGCCTCGGCACGTCGCCCAGCCATCGCCGTCTAGGTCGTGGTCCTCGTCGAGTTCGCCGTCGCAGTCGTTGTCGAGGTCGTCGCAGGACTCTGTGGCGCCTGGGTAGATGAGCGGCTCGATGTCATTGCAGTCTCCGGCGCACCAGCCCCACCCGTCACCGTCTTCGTCGAAGGGCTCGTCCGATGCGCCATTGCAGTCGTTGTCCAGACCGTCGCAGAGCTCCTCTGCACCCGGAAACACGCTCGCGTCGTTGTCATCGCAGTCGAGGGCAGCTGGGACCCCGTCGCCATCAGCGTCTTCGATGGGGGGCGTTGTCGACTCTGACGAACCGGTTGTGATGGGCGTGACAGCTGTTTTTTCGGTGGGTACGTAGAGGGATGACGGTGCGGGCTCGCAGCCCACAAAGGCCAGACTGATGCTCACCGCGAGCGCAGAGGTCCGGTTCAAAGGACCCCCAATTCGGCCAGCACGTCCGTGGCATATTCGCGCGCGGAGCCGGAGGTGTCCATGGCCTCGTCGGTCATGTCCGACGGGCTTGCTTCTCGGTATGGATCAGCCTCGAACAAGGGGAAGACCCGGTCGTGGGTGCTTATGATGAGTCCCTCGATGTCGAGCGTAAGCAGCCGGTCGGCCATCTCCCACAAGGCATTGTCGTATTCGGCTCGACAACTTGGGATGCCCATGCAGAACTCGGCGACGCGGCCGTCGGCTTCATGGATGTCGCCTCCAGGATACCCGAAGGTCTGGTCGGTTCCCCAGGGCAACAGTGTCCATCTGTCGTCGCTTGGGGAGTGATAGATGCGGTAGTTGTTGGGATACCAGAAGTACCCGTCCCAGTGCTGCACGATGACCTCGGCCGCCAGCATCTTGAGCGTCCGGTCCACGTCGAAGCGCGCCTGATACTCGGCCCAGTGGGATTCGTCGGGTTCGAGGGCCAAGAACTCGGCCAGGGCGACCACCTCGCTACCATCCGAAACGTCTCCAATGCCCTGCTCGTCTTGGTCCAGATCACCCATGGCCCCTAGCGTGACGTCGGCGCCGTACACACCCTCGTACAGGTTGCCCGTAGGGTCGGCGAAGTGGCGCTTGAGGAACTGGTCGTCTGGCGTCTCGACATTGAGGTAGAGCCCACGGTATTGGCCGTTCATGTACAGCTCGACGTGGGCCACCCGAGGCGCCGGAATGCCCGCCTCGCGCATCAGACGGTAAGTGAGGGTCTCGTGGACCGCCGAGGGGTCTTGCACCATGTTGTTGAGCGTCAGGTGCTCTTGTCCGCGGATAGGACCCTCGGGGTCGAATCGGTCCAGGTTCATACGAAATGCGGCCTTCTCATGGAACTCACGCCCGCTGCCGTAGCCGCCTTTGATGGTGAGCTCTACCTGCTCAAGGGTCGTTCCTAAGACCGTGACCGAGGCTTCGACTCTGGCCTGATTGTCGCCCATCAGCGTCTGAACGGCGACGTTGGACAGCGTCAGGTCGACTCGGATGACCTGGTCGGTCGGGAAGAGCACATCACTGGGGTCGCGGGACAGGCCGGGGTCGACCGGATTGGGCGCATCGGGCGTCGCGTAGATGGACGAGGAGAGGGCCGCGCTACCGTCCGGAAAGCGCCCGTAGGTAAGGTCGGACTCGGATAAGGGGACCGTCATCACGTCGGACTCTACGCCGTTGGGTCCGTAGAGGTGGAGGGTCTCGGTGCCCAGGCGAAAGGGCGCGTGGAGGGGGCCCTGGTCGGGCTGGCCGTCGATCCACAGCAGCACTGTGCCATAGGGTTCGACCACCACATCGGTGGCCAGAAACCAGGGTTCGTCCCCATCATCGAGGATCCATCCGTCCAGCGCAACGGGTGTGTCGGTGCGGTTGTACAGCTCTAGCCAGTCGTCGAACTCGCCGGATTCGTCGCGCAGGACACTGTCGTTGTCGGCCATGGCTTCGTTGAGGACCAGCGAGGTGTCGGCCAGGCGCGGATTCGGCTTGTTGGATGAACCGGTGGTTGTGCTCTGTGTCCCCGGGACCACGCCAGATTGGGGACCTGTGCACCCAAAGAGACCTACAAGCAGTATGAGTCGTGAGCCTAGTGGTGCGCGCATAGAGTCCTCTTCAACGGGAAGCGTAACTCCGTTTGACCCAGGCCGGTAGCCCCCACGCCAACGCGGCCGCTCGGGCTACACGCTTCGGCGAACACCGACGTACATCTGCGACCAGCCATCGTCGAGACCATGGGACACACGCGGTGTAGGCATGCGACCCCAGCGACCCAGGGCTCCCCGCCGCGCCGTGGGCGTAGCTGGCGCCAACAGCGCGCACATCGCCCCCGGATGGCTACTCCAGAAGGCACATTGCACCTATGGAGTCGTCCCAAGAGGTGTCTGTGGGCCAGACCGAGGCGCGGCCAAGCTCGGGCAGGGTCAACGCCACAGATGGAGGCGCTGAAGAATACGAGGGCCGATGGGTAGGCCTGGGGCGTGGCGACGTAGATCTTCCAACCCCATGATTCGCCAATCACACCGACGTCGTCGTCGCGGATAGCCAAGGTCCACGTACCGTTCGGTGAAGCGCCGAAGTCAAAACTGGGATTGCACCGGTCTGGATGGACCACTGGCGAAGGGTCACGTCGGGCAGCCCGCTGCACATTCGGACCACCGTTGAAGTACAAAATCCCGCAAACCTGGGATGGCGATCTTTCCCGCAAAATGCACGCCCGCAACCCCTTACACGTGGTGCCCACCGGCGATCATTCACTTGTCCTCACCAAAGCTCACACCCGCACCACAGGCCAAACCCTGGCTGATGAAGACACCACCGCGATGGTCTCTGTCTCTGAAATTGTAGCGGGACTGGCACAACCACAGGTATAACGCCCGACAATGACAGCCACTCCCGTCCCTATGCTCCGCGCCATTAATGGCGGCCGAGGTCGCGCCCCTACCACGTCGGAGCTCCGGCGCGCGTTCCACATGGGCGATACGGATGCCTTTGGCCAGCTAGCACGCCCCCATCTCGACACCTTGTTCACCCTCTGCCTGCGACTCACAAAGAACCGCACAGAGGCCGAAGACCTGACGCAAGAGTCTCTGGTCAAGGTGATGCGACTGCATAGTCGCTACGACCCCGCCCGCTCCTTCCGGCCTTGGCTGCTAAAGATCTCCGTCAACCTGTGCCGCGATCGTATGCGTACAGTGTGGTGGAAGCGAGTGTTGCCCTTCTCCAGTCCTCACGGCGATACCAAGCCCAGTCCCGAGGAGTTGGCTTCGGGAAATCGCAACGATCAGCTGGTCCGACACGCCCTAAGCGAGCTGCCGCCCATGTACCGCGAGGCCCTCGCCCTGTTTCATCTCCAAGATCTTCCGTACAAAGAGATGGAACAGATCACAGGGGTCGCAATACCGGCTTTAAAGCAACGGGTGCGACGTGGCTCCGTGATGTTGCGGAATAAAGTGGCTGAGCTGTATCCGGAGTTAGTTCCGGCGCGTATACATCCCCAGTAGGGAAATTCATGCGCCGCGTATACACCGCCATTACCGTCCTCCTGCTCGCAGGCACCGCCTCGGCCGTCGAGCTACCGCCCGAGCTGAGCGAAGTCATCGAACAAGCCCGCAGCGAATCCCTCCCCGCAGAAGTATTGGCCTCAAAAGCCGGAGAAGGGTTGTCCAAAGGCATTCCCGTGTCCCGCGTCAAGAGCGTAATCGAGTCCCAGCTGGACGATTTGCGTCACGCGAGCAAACTGATTGGCAGCCAAAACCCAGAGATCGTCGCCGCTACCGCCCGCGCAGTTCGCAGCGGCGCCACCGACAAAGCGGTTCTGCGCATTCAGCAATCCCCCAACGAGATCCGCGTCCGGGCCATCACCAGCTTGGGCGACCTTCTGGCCCTGGGCTTCTCAGAATCCGACGCGGTCCGGTTGGTGCTCACCGCCACCAGCTCCCTACAGCCCGACGTCGCCGTGTCGCAGCTGGCTCCCGCAGCGGCCGCCTTGGTCACCCGGAAGGGCTCCACCGAAGGCATCACCAACGAGCTCAACCTCAAAATGGCCGCCTACCGCGCGCCGCTAACCACCCTACCCGCCGACACCCACACCGGAAACAACGGAAACAACAAAGCCTACGGGCACCTAGCCACCAGTCCAGGTAAATCTGGCGAGCACAGAAAGAAGTGAGCCACGACGATCCCGGCTTTCACCTCTCCACCCATAAGGCCCCCAAGGACCTTCTGACAGACGCCGTGCGTCGCGCAAGCACCCCGGCGACCAAGAAGTCCACGTCGGTCTACTGGGCATCGGCAGCCGCGCTGCTCATCGGCGCAAGCGGCGGTTGGCTGGGTCACAGGGCGTTCACACCCGCGCCAACGGTCAGCGGCGCCCCTTCTCTATTGGTGGCCACCTCCAACCAGCCGGTCTCAGTTCGTTTGCTGCTGCACGCACCTACGGCGGGCCAAGTACAGGTGGCCGGCACCTTCAACGACTGGACGCCACAGGCCGCGCCGCTGCGACAGGGCACCGACGGCACCTGGCACACCACGCTGCAGCTCCCTCGTGGCCGACACGAGTACATGTTCGTGATCGACGGTGACCAGTGGGTCTCCGACCCCACGGCAGACCTCTCTGGACCAGACGACTTCGGTCAGACGAACACAATTCTCGACGTTTAGGGTTGGGCACTTCCTAAGGTCAAGGGCCCTCGCGAGTCGGGATCCGCATGGCGTCTCATGCGCCGTAATCAGGCCCAGCCCGCTCGCCCGCCTCCAAAACGGCATCTGTCGCAGATCCGCACGTGGAGCGGATCTCGCCAAGAGTTCATTGGTTATCCACTCCAAGGTCGACGAAACCAGTTTTTGAGCGCTAAGGTGCGCGCTCTAATCACTGGAATAACTGGTGTTCTCCCTTCTCTTGGCCGCCACAAGCAGTCAAGCCCAACCTGTCATCCTCGAACACCGCATTCCGTCGACCACGGAAGTTGGTACGTCGTTCTCCATGCTTGGCGGTGTCGATGCCTGGAGCGATGCAACCCAGATCGGTCCGGGTGGTGGCCCAACGGGTGAGGCCGCGGCGAGCGCTGCGGCTCGATACAGCTTCCAACACACTCGGGTATCGGCGAGCTGGTCAGGTGTCGCGCAGGGCTGGTTGAGCGGGTTCGGCATCGACGGCCAGACGGTTCGCCTGGGCCTCCACAACGAAAAAGGACCCGGCGTCATCCTCACCGGTCAAGCCAGCGCCGTGCAGTCCTGGCGAGAGATCGGCTCGGGACCGTCCCTCGAGCTCGGTGGCATCGCCCACATTGGCGTGCTGCTGTCCGAGCGTCGCGGCCTGGGTGTTCGCGAGTGGGGTCCGCAGATTCAGGCCCTGATGAGTGTGCCCGTTCACCCACGCGTTCGAGTGCTGCTCACCGCCCGTCAACACACCTACGTGGGGGACACGCTGCCCGACTTGGCCAACGTTAGCGCCGGAGTCCACTGGAACCCAGCCCTGACCTGGTCCCTCGACCTCGGCGCCAGCACCCTGGCCACCTGGGGCGGTGTCACCTCCTCGCATGCTGGACTCCCCGCCACAGGCGCCACCGTCAGCCGCGCCTACAACTCGTTGCGGTGGTGGATCAACAAAGGGGTGGCCATCCAATTGGACGCCGGCGTCGAGGCTGGAGGAGGCACCACAACCTACACCCGCATGTACACCATGACCGGCCTCCAAGTGTCTATGGGTCGGGTCGATGCACCACCAATTGTGCTCCCCGAAGGCGACATACTGCTGCGGTTCGACACCGAGAACGCCACCGAAGTACAGGTCGCCGGCACCTTCAATAACTGGGAGCCGATGGCGATGACCCGCGTCGCAGAACGCTGGGAACTCCAGCTCGACCTAGCCCCTGGCGTTCACGAATACGTATATTTGGTCGACGGTACACCCGTCGTACCTCCAGAAGCGACGACCACTCGGACCGACGACTTCGGAGGTCGCAATGGCGTACTGGTGGTTAGCCGCAGCACGTTGTAACGTAGGAACGTTTCGCATCGTATATGCGATGACGGAGACTACCCATGCGCTCAGGCCTCATCTTTCTCACGCTCATCGCCGGCTGCGCTGAGGAGCTCACCAGCCCCTCGCCCTCGCTCGATGCCATCGAGCCCGCGTTGGTTTGCAACGATCAGTTTGTCAGTACCCTCATCGCGCACGGCAAACAGCTCACGCCCATGCCCATCGATACGGTGACCGAAAACCCCAAGTTGGTGCTGCCCCTGCTCCAACTCGAGAAGGCCAGCGAGCTCGACGGAACGCCCGGAAGCGCCGATCGTATCGATCTCCTTGAAGTCACCCGATGGATCGACAGCAACACCATGTCCTTCGACGGAGTGCCCGAGAACGAGGTCCCCATCGGCGGCTACACCCTGCCCGCCACCAACAACGACCGCCAGTCCGCCACCGCCGATCTCGCCATGGCCGTGGTCCCGCCGCCCACCGCCACCGCCCTCGCCCCCAACTTGGTCTGCCTGGCACAAGGACCGGTCACCGTCACCCTCACCGGCGACACCTTCCTCGTGGTCGACGGCATCCCCGCCACGATCCACTTTGGCGGCGAAATCCTCACCCCCGACAGCTCCGAAGACTGCTTCGATGTGGTCGGCCCCATGGACGTCGAGTCCTGCAGCACGCTGCCCATCACCCTGCCGGCCGAGCTCCTCGCTGAGGGGCTGTACGACGTGGTCCTTACCAACCCGGAGCCCGCCGAGTGCAGCTCTACTGAGGCCCTCACCCTCCAGGTCTTCGCGCCGCCCGTCGTGCGCGACATCGTCCCCAACCTCGAATGCGAAGACGGTACCCAGAACACCTACAGCATTGTCGGCGAAGGGTTCTTAGACGTCGCCGGCGTGTTGCCTACGGTCACCATCGGCACCTACACCGCCGAAGCCGACAGTCTCGCGGGCTGTAGCGCTGATCCCAGTGGCGGCGCCGACCAAATCTGCACGGAGATCATCGTCGCCGTCGACGCGGGCCTCCTGTTGCCCGGCGTGCACCCGGTCACGGTCCTGAACCCGGCACCCGTCGGCTGCGCCAGCACCGAAGACGTCAACCTCGAGATCATCGCCGGACCGGTCATCGACTCGGTCGAGGAGCCGGCCACCTGCACGGGCGCTGGAGACGTCGACGTCGTCCTCCGCGGCGCCGGCTTCTTGTTCGTCACCGGGCCCACCACCGCACAACCCATGGTCACCGTCGACGGCGTCACCATCGACCCCGCCACCGTCCTTCCCGGCGAGCCAGGGGTCGATTCCGCCGTCAGCTGTCCGCTACTCACCAACCCCAGCGGCACCGGCATGGACGGCATGGTCTGTGACACCATGACCATCACCATTCCCGCATCCATCACCTCGGTCATCGGCATCCACGACATCGAGGTCCGCATCCCCGACGAGGCCAACTGCGACGCCGCCACCGTGGCCACCGCAACCTTCGAGGTCACCGCACCACCCGAAATCACCTCGGTCCAACCCTCTATTGTGTGCGACAACGGCCAGTCCTTCGCGATATTCGGTACGAACTTCGCACAAGACGCAGAGGTCCAGCTAGACGGCATCGTCATCCCCGCCGCCGACGTGTTCGTCAATGGTGCCGGTACCCAGATCGATGTCACCGTAGCCGCTGGATTCGGAGCCGGAATCTACGATGTCACCGTCTACAACGTCGCTGGCTGCGAAGACACGCTCGCCGCCGCCATCGAAATCGTGGACATGCCCATCGTGTTCTTCGTCGACCCCCCCGTCACCTACAACCAGATCAACATCCAAGCCACCATCTACGTCAGCGGCGTGAACGGCTTTGTTCGAGAAGTCTGGCTTGAAGAGGCGAGTACTGGCGCGCTGACCTACCTCGCCGACTTCACCTGGAACCCATTAGAGCCCGGCCAAATCCAGGCCGTGATGCCCGCCGGGCTGCCCGAGGGCGACTACCACGTCTACATCAGCGACGAGCTGTACTGCGACCCAAGTCTGGACAACGCCATCTTCGAAGAGGCTGACCTCACCATCGGAATCGACAGCGTAGAGCCGCCCTTTGGCTGGACCAATGGCTTCACCGCCGTCGAGATCACCGCCACTAACCCCACCGACTTCCAGAACGTGCCACGCGTCTACCTCAATCCGGTCGACGCCGGCATCATCGACACCTCGGACACCGGCGGCGCGGGTGTTGGCGTCACCAGCATTGCCACCGAGCTCTCGGGCGTTGACTTCAAGGACGGCGACACCCTCAATGCGGTTGTCCCCGCGGCACTTCCGGTCGACGAGTACGACGTGCTGGTCATCAACCCCGACGGCACCATCGGCCTGTTGCCCGCCGGCTTCCAGGTGGTCCCCAACGACCCGCCCGTCATCGACAGCGTCAGCCCAGGAACGCTGCCTCGCAACCCCGACGAACCCATCACCATCTACGGCAACGGTTTCCTCAACCCACGGGTCGAGGCCGAGTGCACAAACCCCGACACTGGCGCGTTCGACGTCCTGCCCGTCACGGTAGTCAGCTCCACGCTCATCCAGATTGACGCACTGTTCCCGGCAGACTCCCTCTCGGGCGGCGGTGGTGTGTGCATCATCATCGTCTACAGCGATTACGTCGACTTGGGCACGCCCTACACCACCTGGGGCAAGTACGCCGCCGTCAGCGTCACCAACCCGTCACAGAACCTGTACGCCTGGCGCGTAGGCCCCGACATGAACGTGGCCCGTCAAGCACTGTCTGCCACCGCCGGCCGATCCACGCGCATCGCCCGCAACTTGTACGCCATCGGTGGCGACGACGGCACCAACACCCTCGCCAGCATCGAACGCGCTCCCGTGGGTCAATTCGGTGACCTATCCCCATGGGAGATGCTCCAGGTCCGCAACGACCTGCCCGAAGCCCGCAGCTACACCGGCCTCGCCCAGCTGGGACGCTTCGTGTACCTCGTAGGCGGGTTCAACGGCACCACCGCGGTCAACACCGTCTGGCGCGCTCAGATCCTCGATCCTCTCGAGGCGCCTGTCATCAGCAGCAGCCTGGGCCTCGAACTCGGCGACGGCGTGGATGGCATGCCCGTCGGCACCTACGTCTACCGCGTGGCCGCTCTGTTCGACGCGTCCTACGACGACATCCCCAACGGCGAGTCCCTGCCCAGCGACCCCTTCGTCGTTCGCATCCCCGACGTGACCGAGCTCATCGACCTCACCCTGTCCTGGAGCGCCGTACCTGACGCCGTCGGCTACCGCATCTACCGGTCCTCTACTGGCTCTGGCTTCGAGCAGCACGTCGTCGATGTCATGGCGTCCACCGCCTACACCGATCGTTTCCTCGACGTCCCCGACCCCACCCTCACCCCGCTTCCACAGGGCTCCTTGGGTACCTGGTCCGCCCTCGCCAATCTCAACGAGGCCCGCGAAGGCGGCTGCTCCACCATCGCTTGGGACCCCGCAACGCCTGGCACCGCCTACCTGTACGCAGCCGGCGGCCGCGACGCGACCGGCACTGTCCTCGACAGCATCGAGTACTTGGGGATTCAAGAGATCGACGAGCACGACAACGAAGCAGCGGCCAGTTGGTCCTACAGCATTCTCAACCTGCCCGGCCCCCGCTGGCAGTGTCAGGCCTTCAACGCCACCAATGACCTTAGCCCATCCGTGCCCGTCGGCGAGACCTACATCTACTTCGGCTCTGGACTCGACCAGGGTGGTTCGGCCGACAACGACGTCGACGGCCTGCAAGTGGGCGCAGGCGGAGACTTCAGCTTCGTCGACACCGTGTCCACGATGAAGGGCAACGCCGGCTACGTCTTCGCCACCGCGTCGGACTTCCTGTACGCCCTCGGCGGCAAGAACGGCCTACCCAGTAACCAGGGCTTCAGCGCCGAGATTTGCGACGCCTCCAAGCCCGGTTGCGCTGGCGGACCGCCCGAGCTCCAGAACTGGAACTCCCTCGGTGGCGGCGGGCTTATCCAGTCTCGCTACTTGGTCGGATCCGCCCAAGAGTCCTCGGTCATCTTCGCGGTTGGCGGTGATGATGGTGGCGGACCGACGACCTCGGTGGAGTTCACGAACTACTGAGGATCTCATCGGATGTTCGATGGCGCCCAACAGCGCGACCGCCCAGGCATCAAGAAAACCAACCCGCTATCGGACACACCCCACGTCCACCAACCGAATCCCCCGCTCGATCGTCAGACTCCGCTCCCGCGTATACGTGGAGGGCTTCACCGGTGACCGCTCTAGTGGATTCGGCATAATCGCCGCAATCCTCGCCACCTCACTACGAGAGAGCTCGCTGGCGGGTTTGTTGAAGTGATGCTGGGCCGCGGCCTCGATGCCGAACACACCCGGCCCCATCTCGGCGATGTTCAGGTACACCTCGAGCACCCGGTGCTTGCCCCAGAGCAGCTCCAGAGCCGGAGTCAGCGGCAGCTCCATCGCCTTGCGCAGGTAGGACCGGCCCGGCCAGAGCAGCGCGTTCTTGGTGGTCTGCATGGACAGCGTAGAGGCGCCCCGCAGCGGCTTGTCCTCGACGGCCCACTCCTCGACGGCGACACGCAGCTGCGCCCAATCAACCCCGTGATGACTACAGAACTCGGCGTCCTCGGCGGCCACAAAGGCCCGGGGGATGTGCTCGGGCAGACTGTCCATCGCCACCCACTGGTACTGCAGCGCGTGGCCCTCCCACACGCGCACCACCATCACCGAGGTGCCGGGCAGCGGTACAAAACGGAACAACACCACCAAGGCGAAGGCGACGAGAAAGAGCGCGGAGACACCGGTAACCACAGCGCTTACGAGGGCGGACATCCAGCGTTTGAGTCGGCGTCGGGCCACGGATCCTCGGGGCGGGTTCTTCGTCGGTATCCTAACCCGAGCAGCACCCAACCGATCCAACCGAGCGGTGCGGAGCGCCCGACCGAGGCACAGCCGCTGCTGCCATCGGCGGCGAATGCTGCGGCGTCGAGGCCCGACAGGGGCCGCTCGACCACCGACTTAGGGTAACCTTGGCTATTCGGCCGGCGGCGTGAGCTGACTGTTTGCGCGGTCGTAGGGCACCTGAATGTCAGCCGAACAGTCAGGACAACTTGCCACCAACCAGCCAAACTGGGTGTTGGTGTCGTCGTCGGGCTCGGGGAAGCTGAGGTCGGCCACCAGGTAGACCTGCTCGCAGCGAGCACAGCGGATGAAGTCGGAGGTGTTGTGTTCCACGACCACATCTTGCCCCGCGCGACCCCCCGTTGTAAACTCGGCGATTCGCCAATCCGCGCCGCACCCATTTCGTGTAGGGCAAAGGACGGTTACAGAGTGGGCGTACTCGGGAGACCCATTCATGTCCGAACCCACCCTGATCGAGCAGCTGAGCGCTGTGCCCATGCCCACGTTCGGTGGAAAGCAGATCTGGGGTGACGTATTCCTGTACGGTGGATGGCGCATTCAAAAGAACGCGGTCACCGACCACCACCGGCTACTCGACCCCAACGATATTCGACTGGCGGCAGGCTCTTGGCGTCACTGCCACAACAACTTCTCCCGACAGCGGTCTCAACGCGGCATCGCCCTGCAGTCCGACCACTTGGTGCTGCTGCTGCACGGCTACTTCCGCAGCAAAGACAGTTTTGGCCCGCTCACCAAGGCCCTAGGACGCGAGGGATACGAGGCCCATGCCGTGAACTACCCCAGCACCCGCCAGTCGCTCCAAGATCACGCCAGCCAGATCGCCACCCTGCTGGACCGCGCCGAGGGCATCCGCACGGTGTCGTTCGTCTGCCACAGCATGGGCGGCATCGTCGCCCGGGTTCTGTTGGCCCAAAAGCATCCCTGGCGCGACCGAATCAAGGTCAACCGGTTGCTGATGATCGCCACCCCAAATGGCGGCGCCGAGATGGCGGCCCACATCGACCAGCTGGGCGATATCGCCGAGACGGTGGTGGGCCCATCCATGCGGCAGCTGCACCCCATGCGTGCCTCCGAGCTGCCCATCCCCGACGTGAACTTCGGCATCATCGCCGGCGCACGCGGAAACGGCGAGGGCTACAACCCGCTGCTGCCCGGCGACGATGACATGACGGTCAGCGTTGAGTCCACTCGCCTCAAAGGCGCCGAAGACATGCTGGTGGTGAACGCGATGCACACCTTCATCATGATTCAGCCCCAGGTGATCGAGGCGACGAAGCGGTACTTAGAGACGGGTCGGTTCTTGTAGGGTTGGTCCTACAGCTTGACGATGCTGCCGTCCCAGTCCACTGGCCGCTCCCAAGGCGACAGGGCGCCCACGTGCATTCGCGGCCCCAGGAATTCTCGAAACGTGGTCGTCGTTCCCAGTCGAACCTGCGTCCAGGGCCCATCCAAGACCACCTGAGCGTCCAGTCCCACGTGCCCAGCTGTCGATACCGCCATGGCCAGCTCTCCGGTGAGACCCGGCCCGGGATACCAGCCCCGACCTAGGCCCACTGCCAACGGCCTTGCGTATCCATACCGGGCACCAAAGCTCGTGTTCCAGGCGCCCCCGACCCGCCAAACATGCAGGGCCGGGCCGTAGTTTCTCATCAACCGAGGGTCAATCCACACTTCGAAGTCGCCATCGATTTGCGCTGAGCTCTCGCGATACCACTGCACCTGATACCAGCCGTCGAGGCCGGCGCCGAAGCGTCCGCCTTGGGACACCTCGCCCAGCGCCACGGTGAGGTTAGCGCCCACCACCAACCCCTCGTTGAAGGTGGCGTACTCGCGGACACTTCCCGCCGTCGCCGTGCTCGCGACCGCCAGTCCCAACAGGCACAGTGCGTGTTGACGTCTCAATCGTAGGTCCCGCAGCAGGTGAGCGGCAGCTGTGGGCCGGTCGCTACCCGCGGGTTGTGCCACGCACCTTGCCAGCGGGTGGCCTCGAGTCGGGTCTCCCATAGGGGCAGGCCGACCATTCCGCCCAACAGCGGACCGGCCGAACCGTCGGAGCTCATGACCAAGCCGGCCTGGCCCTGAACGCCGATCCCAGACACAAAGCCAATGTCTGCCACCACGAAGGGATGCATCAGGCCAAAGGCCGTGGTGACCGAGGTGTCGACGAAGGGCTGGTTCCACACCAGATGGGCTGCCACGGAGGCCAGAGGCGCCGGATGGTTCTTGACGTCTGACCGGCGGGGCGTCGAGTGCCAATAGCGATGGGTGCTGGCGTCGATGCCCACGCCAAACCGCTTTCGATCGGCGTGTGGCCCCAGCGCAACCACCAGGCTCACACCGAGGTCGTGGTTGACCCTATACGGTTCGTCCCAAACTGCACTCCAAGCCGAACCGACGAAAAGTAGCCATGAAACCATCATCGTGAAACGCTCTCCCATGCCCGAGGTGATTCCCTACACTAGTATAAGGTTACACGATTTTCGTACCTGACCCCGGAAACCCGGCTCTGGGTAGGAGGCGCATAATGGAGTTCAGATTTTGAATTTCGTCTACGGCTGATCTGCGCGGTTGCTCCGAGCGCATACGCTGGAGCCGCAGTAGTGAATGACTTGCCCCTCCATGCCCGGCGTAAGGAAGTCCATCGCCTGCTGCTGTGCCTCCCACCAGCCCAAAATGGCACCATGAGCGCCATTGCTGGGCGACGGGCGGTTTTGATTCGGCGGCGGGCTGGCTTCGTTGTCAAACTGGACCAACGCACGTGAACCCGGAGGTAAATCGGCGTCGACCCGCGTCACGCCGTAGGGCTCGTTGGCCGAAGGCGCCAGCAGCGGCAGGTCGATGGAGCGGGCCAACATGCGGCTGGTGATGTTGTGTACGGTGTCGTCGTTGACAGACTCTTGCAGCAGGATGGGGGCCGTCTTCAGCTCTTCGGCGTAGGCCGCGGGGTCGACCGCATCCCATACAAGCTGGGACGCCGCGTACATCACCTGCCGGTCGGCTGGGCTAGGCACCGCGAAGTCAACGATCATCTCGAACTGCGTCCAAGCGGCGCTTCGCTCCAGCAGGGTGGACCAAGACGAGCCGCCCACATGGAACACCGCGGCCTCGACGCCGGGGTCTTGGGCCATCATCACTCCGCCGAGGATTCCTCCCATAGAGACCCCGTAGTAGTAAAGTTTGCTGTTGTCGACCAGGGGTTGACCTTGGCCACCCAAGAACACGTCGTCGGCAAACAAATCGCCCTGCTGAATGAGGTCGATGAGGCCCGCATAGTCGGCCTGACCTTGCACCATATTGTCGGTCAACTGGGGCATCTTAGAGAGGTCGCCCGCCGCAGCAACTGCGAGCAAGTAGTCCTCGCCATCGAGGCCCCGCCAGCGGGATCCGATCACAATCATGCCCAGCTCGTCTGCGATCTGGAGGGCTCCCCATGAGTTTGTGGCGTTGAACAAGTCGAACTCGGAGGTAGACAGCAAGCCATGGCCGTACAACAAGATCGGCACCGAACCCGCCGGTGCGTCCTTCACCGACTCGGGAATGGCCACCACCAACATGTTGTTGTCGGTTCCTGTGACGCGGACCTCACCCGTACTGGTGTCCAGATCGAGCCAGCCGTCTTCCGTCAGAAAATCGGTGGTCTCGAAACTGCCAGAGGCGGTACGGAAGTAACCATCCGGAACGGAGTCTCCAAGGTCGGCTTCGCGGATCAAGGGGAAGTCCCAGCCCGCCGGTGGCGCCAGCTGAGCCAGCGCCGAGCGGGTGGCCGTGGTGCCGTCGCCTACCGGATAGTCCCAGGCCAAAGACACGGTGTTGCGATCCACGCCAACCGCTTCGAGCTGGTCCATCAGGTCGACGTAGTGCTCGCCCATGACGCTGTCCGTCTCGCCCGAGATGAGCTTGAGGAAACGATCTTGCTTGGCGATGGCGTCGGTGGTGATGACCACGGCCACTTGATGACCATAGGGTACGGCGATCAGCGGGCGGATGAGCAAGGTGGGGTCGGTGGCCTTGGGGTGAGCGTCGAGCTCGGCCATCACTGGCAAGAACTGGCCCTCGGTGAGGTCGACCAGCAGCACCGAGCCCTCGCCAGGCAGGGGCTTCTTCCACTTGGGACAAGCTTGGCAGCTCATGCCGGGAATCCGCAGCGTGGACACTTGAACGGGGGAAAATCCGGTGCGCCAATTCACGCGTTCGACCGGGAACAGTCCCGGACCCAATGGCACATCTTCGGCCACCAGGTTGAGCTTTCCATCGGCCATGATGTGCATACTGGGGAATGGATTCATCGTGCCGTCGGCGATGAGGCCCAGGCTGTCGTCGAAGGGCTCGGCCTCTTCTCCACCACACCCCAGCAACAAAACAGCAGACAGCAACGTGGCGATAGAGCGAGTCATAGAGGCCTCCGAGCGGCGGCCCAGGGGGAGTCCGCGGTAGCAACGTAGCGCAAAAATTAGCGAACGACCCAGTTCTGTGCCGATGTTGGCTATCCCTTCACAGCTGTGGCAAACTAGGCGGCGCCCCCCCTTCTCCCCTTAAAACAGCTTCAGGGCATTAAACCCGGTATCTCTGGTTTGAACTACGATCCCTTCTACCAGATCCCGCCGATTCACCCGCCCGAGAAGCGCCCCCAGGTGCTGCGCCAAGAGATCGCCAGCGAGATCAACCGCATCATCGAAGATCTCAAGTATCGCCGGCCCTTTCTCCGCGACACCTGGAGTCGTCACCGCGACCGAGGGCCGTTCCTCGACACCGTCGTCTCGCGCTGGCGCGACCTGCCCGCCTCCGACCTGCTCTGTCTCCATTCAGATCTGGTGCTACGGGCCGACGCATTCTTCTGCACGCTCCTCGACTTCGAGATGTACATCCGATTCACCGAAGACATGCCCGAGGCCCTGCTTACCCGGTTCGACCGCTCCCTCGACCGCCTCAAAGAGCTGGGCGAGGGCCTAATCGATGACCTCGGTGGCGCCCAAGAGATCCCCCTGGTGGAGTTCGAGATCGACCGGGTCGAGAGCACACTGGTCAACAGCTTTCACCGCGAAAAAGACCTTCCCACACCCGAGAACGTCGACGCCGATGCCTGGGCCGAAGAGACGCGGAAGCGGATGGCGGAGCTATACGTAGACGCAGAGGCCTAGCTCCGGCGACGCAGCCCCAGCAGACCCACAAGCAACAGCCAGCCGCCCACACTACCGCCCGGTACCACACGACAACCCCTGGCTTCGGTGGGGTCGCTTCCCGCATCGGCGCTGGCAAAGTCGCTATCAGAGAGCTCGACTAGGCTGCAGTCGCGGTCAATGGCCTCGCAGTCTAGATCGCACACGCCGTCGCCGTAACGCTGGAGCACCGCGCACTTGTCGCGGGTTCCATGCACTTTCTCGACGAAGTCTAGGATGAAATCAGCGGCGACGTCGGTGCGGGTGCTGCCGGACTCCACCAGGCAGTTCTGGTCGCCCCAGGAGTGAACCGACCACTGGATCCACTCGCCGGTCTCGGGGTCTTTGTAATACTGAGGGCCCCCCGAATCTCCGGAACAGATCTGCCCGCCACCGTCGTTGGTGGAGGTGCTGGAGAGCACGAACATGTCGTCGATGCCATCGACCGTGAGCACCGCTGAACGCTTCACGCCGCTACCAGCGCCGGCCGAGCTGGTGATGCCAAAGCCCACGCTAGTGACCTCTTTTCCGATGTCCTTGTTGCGCAATCGCCGCTCATTAAACCAAATGGGATCAACGTCTACAGCGTTTTCCAGCTCGAGGAGGGCCAAATCGAACTCCGGCAGGCTCTGAGAAAAACCGTCGCTGCCCAAGGGCACGTAGTCCGGGTGTAGGACCATGCTCACAAAGTCCACCTCGTCGGTGGGGTCGGTGATGGACGGGCCAAAGTAGGCGCTGCCAAGGCTCACCACGATGTCCAGGGGGATGTCGGCGCCACAGTGACCCGCCGAGAGGATGATCTTCGGGGTAATCAAGCTGCCGCTGCACAAAGAAAATCCAAAAGCACCCAGCGAAACCGTCTGCGGAAACCTGTTCTCCTCCTTGCCATTGACGATCCTGTCTGGCGGTCTGTGCCCTGCGTAGTCCACATCATCGAGGCCCAAGTCTTCCAACGGATCAGCCTGGGCAGCCAAAGGAAGGGCGATCAGCAGAATAGAAAATGACGCGAAGATCACCGTGGCCTCTCTCAGTAAGAACCGTATGTGCCCGGATCCGATTCGAATCGCCAGTCAAAGAATCATCAGAGACCGCGTAAATGACCGCGCCATTAAAGGCACCGACGAGATACCTGATCGCAATGACAGATTTCGAGCAAATGGGTGGGGCCGAGACGGTAAACGCGGTCATCACCGACTTCGTCAACCGCAACTTCGACGACTTCATCATCGGCTACCTGTTCGAGGGCCGAGACAAAGCGCGCATCATCCGGCATGAGTCCGCCTATGCGGCCGCCCATTTAGGCGGTCCAAATGCGTATCAAGGCAAGCCCATCGCCTCTACGCACCGTCCATTGCGCATCAACAGCGGTCACTTTCGCCGGCGCCTAGCCATCTTGCGTACCACCCTCCGCGACCAAGGCGTGAACGAAGACATCATCGCTCGCTGGATCGCTCGTGAGGAAAAACTTGAGACCGCGGTCACCGACGGAACCCACTGCGGTCCGCCCACGCCTTTCGGACCATCGTCCACCTAGCCATCCGACACATCAGCCGCCGGGGTTGTCCCACGGTGACACTTCGCCAGCGGGCTCGGCGTCCGGAGCGGGAGCAGGGGCGGGCTCGGCAGCAGGGACGGGCTCGGCAGCAGGGACGGGCTCGGCAGCAGGGACGGGCTCGGCAGCAGGGGCGGGCTCGGGTGACGCGCTGGGAGATCCCCACGGGTTGTCATCAGCGACGACCGGTTCGGGGTCTGGCGCCGGAGCAGTCACAGGTGCAGGTGCGGGTGCGGGTGCTGGACGAACCACCTCACGGGGACGAACCACCTCACGGGGACGAACCACCTCACGGGGACGAACCACCTCACGGGGACGGGCACGAGGGGCAGGCGCTGTGCTTGGCGCAGGCGCTGCGATCGGTGCGGGGGCTGCGCCCGTCGCAGCGACCGCCTCGGCTTCTCTGGGAGCCGGTTCGACGACCGGCACCGGCACGGCCCTGGGAGCGGGCGCAGGTTTTGGCGCACTCGCAGCCGGCGTTGAGGGCACGGGCTGCGGCACCACCGTTTGCGTTTGCTGACCACCCATCATCCAGAAGCCAACACCGATGACCGCGCCCAATAAAAGAACGCCCACAGCCGCTATGGCCCAAGGTGGGCTCTTGGCGGCGACGAACTCGGCCTCGGTAAAGTCTCGTTCCGGAGTATCTGACTTGAAAAAGTCGGCGTCCGGGGGCGCACCCTCCACCGGGTCTTTGGCCGCGACCTCCACCGGGTCTTTGGCCGCGACCTCCACCGGGGGTGTGCCAATCTGAGGTTCGACGAATGTGTCGACGACATCGGGGACATCGCCCGGAAACTCGGACCGAGGCACAGGACGCGGCGTAGCCGCACGAGCGATCGGCGCCTCAAGCGGGTTTACATCTACTCGAGGCGCGAGAGAAGCAGGCTCAGGCAGATCGGAAGGGTCGGGCAGGGGGGCGGCCTTGACCGGCTTGTCCGCTTTGGGGTTTAGCGACTGAAACGCTTTTGGTTCGGGTAAGTCGAATGGGTCCACAACCAGTCCTCCGGGCAAATTGTGTCACGAGATACCGCGTTCATATTGATGTGGTATCCTTCTTTACCGTTTCACGAGATCTGATCATGGCAATCCCCACCATCGTTCGACACCTTCTTCCGACCACGTTGGCCATTTACGCACTGGCATCCTGCCAAGTGGAAGAATCCTGCGTGGGTGATGACCCGCACTGCAAAATCACGCCCTTGTTCGACGACGCGGCGCCCGACAACGAATGGGGCGAAGCCGGCGAGGGCCCTGGCGGCGCACAGACCACCACAACCGGTCAAACGCAACCGACCAATCTCATCGACGCGGACGGCGACGGCTTCACAACCGTCGACGGCGACTGCAACGACAACAACGCCCACATTTTCCCCGGCGCCGACGAACACTGTGACGGCTTCGACACCAACTGCGACGGCGTCATCGACAACGAGCTCGGCCACACGTCGGTCAGTGAGAACGACTACGGCGCCGACGGCGTGCCCGACAACGTCAGCTACACCACCTACGATGACCGCGGCCGCATGATCATGCGCGAGACCGACACCGACGGCGACGGCATCATCGACACGGCCGAGGCGTACTACTACGTGTTCGATGCCGCCGGCGCCCTCATCGAGTTCCAGACCGACACCGGCATGGACGGCACCGTGGACGAGGTGAAAACCTACCTCTACGATCTCAACGGCCGGCTCGACGGTACCGAGGAAGACATCGGCCCCGACGGCATCGCCAACCGCGTCGACACCTACATCTACGACGACCAAGGCCGCCGCGTCGGCTGGGAGATGGACACCAACGGCGACGGCCAAGTCAATACGATGTACTCGTACTATTACGGCGTCTCGGGCAGGCTCGAAGGCCTCATCCTAGATCGCTTCAACAGCGAGGGCGAGGTCAGCAGCAGCGCCATCTACCGATACGACTACAACGCCGCCGGACTCATGGAGCACGTGCACGTCGACCTCACCGCCGACGGACTCCTCGACAACACCACCGAGTACCACTTCGACGCCTTCAACCGGGTCCAGTCCGTCTACACCGACCTCGGTCGCGACCTCGCGTGGGACACCCGCACCGACTACATCTACGATATCGTCACCGGCGACCTGAACAAAATCGAGATCGACACCGGCGACGACGGCAGCATCGACACCCGCATTACCCGCTGGGACGTCTGCTACGAACCGTAGTCGAGCGCGGAGATCGCCGGGCCACTCACCCCGCTCTGCCGTTGCTTCATCGAGTACTTCTGGCCTTAAAGGCGCCTCATCTGGGCTCGAACTTTAAAGCCATTCCGCCGTCATCGGGAACCATAAGGGTGACACGGCCCTCGTGAATCTCGGCGCTCACGACCCCCAGCTTCGCCGCCGCGATCAGGTCATGATGCGCAGCCATCGCCTTGGACATCGCCCGACGAGCATCGCCATTGGTGACAGACAGGTATCCCGCAGCCAGTGTAAGCAGGTTGTCCCAGTCGCGGTCCGACAGCTTTGCGATACGCGTCTTCTTTCCCATCGGCTGCAACCTCTTGGGTGGTTTCCGAACAGCATACTCGGAGCGACGACCAGGGATCAGCCCTCGTAGCGTGCGACAGCGTCAATCAAGCCTTGGGGGACGGCTACCTTCCCTCGTCCTGCACGGGAAACGCACACAAACACGAGGCGGCCCATCGCCACAGGCGCCGCCGTCTGGCCTGAGAAAATCTCGAACCGCGCGGTGACACTGGTGCGCCCGAAGTCCGCAAATCGACAACCGATGCGAAGCGCATCCTCGAAATAGGTGCTGCCCTTGTACTGACACTGGGCGTCCACATAGACAAAGTCCACGCCAAGGTCGGCCAGAGCGGTAGGTGACAAGCCCACCGCATGCAGGTAGCCGGTCATGGCTTCATCGAAGAACGTAAAGTAGTTCGCGAAGAACACATGCCCCTGCGCGTCGGTATCCGCGTACCGAACCGACAGTGGGTGTTGAAATTTCATCGGCGGCGCCGCAGGCCAAGCAGGGGAATGAGGAAGGTCCAGGCCAGCGGAGCCCCACCCGTGCTGTCGCAGCCGCTCGCCTTAGGTTTCGCGTCGCCGGTCGTCAGGGTGCCGGTCGTCAGGGTGTCGGTCGTGCCCGTCCCCGTGCCGGTCGTGCCGCTGACCTGGTCAACGCCGTCGCAGTCTTCGTCGATCATGTTGTCGAGAATCTCGGTGGCACCTGGGTAGACAGTGCTGACGCTATCGTCGCAGTCCAATGTGCAGGTGGAGAAGCCGTCGCCATCCACGTCGTCGACGTTCAGACTGGCGTCGGTGTCGTCACAGTCGCCATCGCAGCCGCTGACCCCATCTAGGTCGCCGTCGACCGGAGAGCGGGTGGCGTCGCCATCGTCGCAATCGAGGGTGCAAGTGCTGTAGCTGTCACCATCGCCATCGTAGGGCGTAAGCGTGGCGTCGCCATCGTCGCAGTCGAGGGTGCAGGTGCTGTAGCCGTCGCCGTCCGCGTCATCGACGTTCAGGCTGGCGTCGGCGTCGTCGCAGTCACTGTTGAATGCCGAAAGGCCAGCCGCCTGACAGAGCAGGTCTGCGTTGGCCTCGATGATGATGCTGCCCCAAGTGTCGCCATCGCCGTCGACGTAGCAGTCCTCTAAGCCATC
>JAACDH010000530.1 GCA_009936995.1 Rhodobacterales bacterium | reverse complement strand
CGGACGACAGGGGAGCCACCACATTCCGCGGGGATGACGTCGCCGTCCAGCAGTTTGGGCACCCGGTCGGCCACGTCGACCACGTTGGCGTCGGCCTCCGTAAAGACCTCGAGCTCGACCGCCTCGCCACCGTTGAGTCGGGAGACGACTTGGCGTTCTTTATGGGCTTCGGCCAGCTCGGCGACGTCGGTGATGGGGATGAGCACACCATCCGCTCGTCGAATGCGGAGGCTCTCAAGCTCGGCGAGGGTGGTGTATTCGTTCAGTGTACGAATCAGGTATTCAACATCGCCCTCGATGATCGAGCCGCCAGCCACGTTGATATTCTCGGACGTAAGTGCTGAACGCACCTGGTCGAGCGTGACCTGACGGGCGGCCAGCCAGTTCTCGCGCACATGAATCGTGATCTCGGGCTCGAGCCCCCCCAAGACCCGCACCGCGGCCACACCTTTGAGCCCCTCGAGCTCGCGCTTCAGCTCGGTTTCGCCGATGTCGCGGAGCATGAACAGCGCAGCATCGCCGGACGGAAGCTCGCCGACCTCGACTTCGGCGTCGGGGTCGATGGAGAGCGCCAAGCGGAGGAAAGGATCGAGAGAGGGGTCGAAGCGGAGAATAAGCGGCCGGTCGGCGTTCGGAGGCATGAAGGTGACCTGCATACTCTCGCGGATTCGCTGGGCCGCTGCACCCATATCGGTGCCCCAGTCAAAGCCGAGGATGACGTCGCTGCTGCCCGCACGAGACCGGCTCTCGATCTGCACCAAGCCGTCGAGGGTGGCCAAGGCCTCTTCGACCGGCCGGCTAATCTGGCTCTCGACCTCTTGCGGTGCGGCGCCTTCGTAGCCGGTGCGCACAGTCACCGTGGGGTAGGCGATGTCGGGCATCAGCTCGATCGGAAGTCGCTCGAAACTGACATATCCAAACACCAGCATTGCGATAAACACCATGCTGACGGCGACGGGATGCGAAACCACAAAGCGGAACACCCTGTGGAGCGAGGAACGCTCTTCCATTAGCCCTTGTCCGAGGAGGGCTTGCTGTTGGCCTCGTCGTCTTTCTCGTCCTTTTCAGGCACCGGCTCTTCGACGTCCCTTACCCGGGCACCATCGCGTAGGTGGCTTTGTCCAACTACAATGATGCGATCCCCGTTTTCGAGGCCAGACATCACTTGAGCCAAGTCGTGATCAAGCAGGCCAAGCTCGACCGCCACCCGGTCGGCGACGTGAAATCTTTGGTCTTCTTCGTCTTCTTTATCGGCGTCGGCGGACACCTCTTCGTCGCCGCCGCCAAACAGTGACGACCACCAATTACTGTCGTCCCCTTGGTCTTCGTCTTCTTCGTCCGATTCGTCGTCTGCGTCTTCTTCGTCTTTGGGCAGCGCGTACCGGTAGATGACCGGAGCGCCATCTTCGTAGATAATGGCCGTTCGGGGGACCACTAGAACGTCCTTTCTGCGATCAACCTAGAGATCGACCGTGACAAACTGCCCAGGGCGTAGCACCTCTTGCTCGGGATCGACCTCGATCGTGACCCGGAACGTACCCGACGTTGGATCGATTACCGGCGCGATACGCTGAACCGTTCCAGTGGCCTGACGCGTTTCGTCGTACGCGCTGGTGAGCGTGGCGGGCTGGCCCACCGCGACTAGGTTCAGATCGCGCTCGGGCATCTGGGTGACCACCCGAAGTTTATGCAGGTCGACCACCTGAAAGGCCGCGGCACCCGAGCTCGCGAGCTGGCCCACGCGAACGTTCCGCGACGCCACCACGCCGTCGAAGGGGGACGTCACGCGGGTCTTGCCGAAGCTGTGACTGGCCTCTCGTGCCGAAGAACGTGCCGTCTCGAGTTGATAAAAGGCATCGGAGAGCTCGCGGTCGGAGACGGCGCCACCGCTGGCGAGATCCTTCAACTTTGCGTAGTAATCTTCCAAACGACGGAGCTCGGATCCGGCACGTTCGGCGCCCGCATCCAAGCTGACATTCTCGAGCACCGCCAGCAGATCGCCCTTCTTGACCGTGTCGCCCTCGTCCTTGTGCAGCGAAACCACCACGCCGCCAGAGCTTGGGATCAGATCGGCGGCGGATTCACTTTCGACGGCAGCGGTGCTCGCGATTACCTGTGCAACCTCTCCTATACGCACATCATCGAGCTCAACAACGGTGACGGGATCAGCCTTCTCTTGCTCGCCATCTGGCTTGCCCTCACCGTAGGGGCCCTGAGGCCCCTCACCGCCGCTGCAACCGATCAACATTGCTGCCAGCACCCAATGGGCGGTGGTTTGCATGATTTTCTCCGTCTTGGACATGCCGTACACTAACGGATGCCGTGTATTCCATCCGAGGGGTACTTTGTGAGTCATCGTCTGTCATTGCCGCACTTGGCGTGCACATCGGACCGTGCCATGACACAATGCGTCGAACGAATGCGGAGACGGTCGTGGCAGAGCAACCGGTATTGGCCGAACGCACATTGTTGGTTCAGCGAGCCCTGCGAGGCTTCGAACAACGAACACACTTGGGTCCCAACAAAAACACCCCGGATCTCCTCGATCAGCACCTCATCGCTGCCATTGAGCGCCTGAGCGAAACGCTGAACAACACGGTCCCAGCCCCCTCCGACGCCCCACCCTCTCGACGAATCGCGGTCGCGTTCGCGATGGCGGTCTTCAGCCATCCCCACCTCGCCGCCACCTTTGGTTCTGGCCCCCGCGAAGGCACCTGCGATCCCAAAGATCGGAAACCCTTCCCGACAGAAGTCCCGTTGGTGGTCAGCGATGAGCTGCTCCAACAAATTGTGGCGCTGTCGCAGTGGGAGCTCGACGATCTTCGCGAAGAAATCGATCGGCGGGCCAGCCAGAGCCTCAAGCAGGCCCGGGCCCTCTCTTGGATTTGGACCTACTTCAATGTGAACGCGGGCGCACCTCTCAAGCTGTTTAAGGTGTTGTTTCCCGCCATCGACGCCACCTCCGAACAAGTGGACTTGGTTCTCCGATCCAACCGTTTGTACGGCCTGTACGACATGCCAGCCCCCAGCGTCAGCGCCCTCTTCCTGGGATTTCAAGACACCGCCAGCACCGTTCCCATCTCCACATTCAGAAGCCGCTACGTCGATCCAAGCCTTCGCCGAACGCTGGCCCGGAGCATCGGCGCCAAGCCCTGGGAATTCGACCGCTTGCTCGACCGCGTGATCATGCTGATCCCGCGCGATCAAGCCAATGCGTTTCTCGAGCGGGATCAATGGCGCACTTCGGGTATGGCGAGTCTCACAGAAATGGGGCGCGACTACCTCTCCGGCCTGTCGTTGGTCAAGAAGATCGAACACAATGAGCTGGACTGGAGCCTCTTTCTAAACGAGGACAATGGCGAGCTGAAGATGACCCGTAGGCCCGGGGCCGTGTTCGACGAGCTCGCCTTGGACCGCGCCCAAAAAGTGCTCTCACACATCTACGCCGGCATGCTGGCGAGAGCGGAGCACGCCGACCCCGGCACCCCGCTCGAACTAGAAGACCTCGAACTGCTCGACGTCGGTCGCCATCTCCGCCAAGCGCTCGAACCCATAATCGCCTGGGCCAATAGCCAAGACACCCACGACCACATCGCCGTACAGCTTCGTCTGGCTCCGGGCGACGTGGCCCAGACCATGAACGACGTGGGCATCCGCTGGCGCGCCCACGCCGAAACGGCTTGGTTCGCGCCACCCAGCGATGAACGTCGCCACACCATCTGCGGGATCGTCTTCTCGCACCTCATCGCGCTACGAGGCTCGTTAATGCGAGTCGTCGACCGCACCGCCGATCCCCGCTGGGAACACCGCAACATGTCGCTGCTGTTCACCGCCCACTACCTGGCGGACGCGCCGATCGAGCGCCTCTGGATGAAAGGCCTCTCCGACTCTCTCATCGACGAAAATAGCCGCCTTCCACCACCAGAAGACGTGGTTGGAAGTTGGTTCTGGACGTGCTGGGTGCGATTGCTAGACGCCATCGACAACGAGGCGGATATCGATGCGGCGATGCCCGAGCTTTAGCTTCGTAATGGCAGATATATGCCCAACCGGAGGCCGGCGTCCCTGCGACTGACCTCGTTGACCGCTGACGTCGCCAAGACGCTGGGAAAACGCAACGGGGTTCGCAGACCTGGGACACCGTGGACTCCGAAGGCGGTCGCGCTAGTACACGCACACCGCATCTACCTCATAGGTGACCTCGACAACGTCGCCCTCTTCGATGAGTGGCGCGTTCACCTGCACTGAATTCGTCGCATTTACAAAAACGTAATCGGTTGCCGGCACGCCGTTCACGGTCACCTCGACCGTTCCCTCTACGGCGTTATCGGTAAGATTGTACACCCGGATTCCGGCCACTGTAGCGCTGGCGATGGAGGTGAGCTGCGAGCCCCAACCCGCCGCGCAAATATCGAGCGCCACGCCGCCGGTGGCGTTGACAATGTCGATGTATCCGTCGGGGCTGCCACCGTTTCCATCACTGCAAACATCGTTACTGAACAGGTTGAGGATGCCGGACACTTTGACCAATGCGGGGTTGGTCACGAAGCCCTCGTACTGAGTCCGCCAGTAGGACCAAGATTGCAGAGAGGACTCTGCCTCGTCGCTGGCCACAAGAATGTGCAAGGACGCACCGGGCCGAAGGAAGCCCGCGTTGCACTCGCCAGGATCGGTGAGACTTAGCGCCTTTTCCGCGTGCTTAAGCAGCTGCTCGGTGTACACACCTGCGAAAAAAACGTTGAACGCATTGTCGGCGAGCAAGGTTGCGGCGTCTGGTGTGGTGGAGTCCATGACGCCGCCATTTGCACAACCATCGGAGGTCGTGACTTGAATGAGCTGCCAGTCGGCGACGCTCTGAAGCTCGGCCACGAACGCGGGCATGCCCGAGCGAATATTGTCGTCGGCCAGGGCTTGCATGGAGCAGGACTGATCGATGAGAAACAGTACATCAACCGGCGGAATTCCGGGCTCGGTGAACACCTCTTGGACCACCAGGGGCTCGGCGGTGACCACTTGGTCGGCGACATCGGGACCCTCGACATCGTCGGAGGTGACGGTGAGCTGACCGTAGTCGGTGATTTCGTCGGTGCTGACCGCAGTGACCATGACCGTGGTGGACTCACCAGGGCTGAGGGTGACCGGCAGCTGAAGTCCGCTATCGTCGAGTGCGAGCAGTCCGTTGGAGGTGTAGTCCAGCTGGGTGATCGTCACATCGGCGTCGCCAACGCTGGTGAGCGTGAGCTCCGTGGCGTCTTCGCAAGGGATGTTCAGGCTGCCAAACTCAAACACCGCAGGCGTGATCTCGAGCGCCGGACCCGGCGGCGGCGTGGTCGCGGGTGTGTCGGTTGTCGTCACCGTCTCGGAGCTCGGAATGCTCTTAAGATCGAACTCAGAGCAGGCGGCGAGTAGAAGCGGTAAAACGATCAGAGCAGAGCGAGACATAGAAGACCTCGTGAATAAGAACGCAGTTTACACGCTCGCAGTACGGGTGTCGATGTATGCTCACGAGGTTCGCGCACGAAATCAGCGGATAAGCCCACCACGAGTCTTCCCCAGAAGCTCGCCTTTCACACCCCGGTCTACGCACTGATGTCCCACCAGCCCAGAGACACGTCCGCCCTATTCACCGCGCAGCCACAGGTGGTGGCTCACCGAGGATTTTCAGGTACTTCCCCCGAGAATACCCTCGCGGCCTTCACTGCCGCCAGCGACGCCGGTCATTGGATTGAGCTCGACGTCACCTTGTGCAAGACGGGCGAGGTCATCGTCATTCACGACGACACGGTCGATCGCACCACCAACGGCACCGGCGAGGTCGCCGATCTCACCTGGGCCGAACTCCAAATGCTAGACGCCGGCAGCTGGTTCGGCGCCGAGTTCGCCGGCGAGCCCGTTCCCCGCCTCGAGCAAGTCTTTGCGGCCGTCCCGAAGTCCATGTTTATCCTGGTCGAGCTCAAGACCGACGACGACAAAGCATCCCTCCCCAAAGCGGTCGCGGCGGCCATTCAGCGCGCCGGACGCGACGAGCAGGTGATGGTCATCTCGTTCGACCCGTTCATGCTCGAACAGCTCCGCCTGGCCGCACCCTCGCTCCTGCGGGGCCAGCTCGTGGGCGACTACGTCGACAGCGACCTCGTCTGGTACGAAAAGAGCGGACGCCAGAACCTGGTGATGACCGACCGCGTTCAGCAAGACGCTGTTCTCTGGCAGCACGACATCCTCACTTCGAGCATCGTCCAGGCCATGACCGAGCTGGGCTACCCGGTCTTCGCCTGGACCGTCAACCGGCCCGCCGACATCCAACGGATGAAAGCGCTGGGCATACAAGGTGTCATCTCGAACCATCCCGACCGAATACGATAGCCCCTAAAACAGTCCGGATGACGCTTGGACCGAACAACACCGCATGTGGCGTGTTCGCGCCAAGTTCATAAGGGCCCATCGAGAGGATTGAACGCTTCTTGAAGTCGCAATACCCGATTGTACTATGCCGATAATAAACGAACCCAGGGGCGGCGATTACACCCGGATGGTTGTGCCGAGTGCGTGTGAACGATGCGCTCGGGTATCGGCGTCCGGTGGACTTGACATTGGGGGGCGTACACCCGCCGCATCAGCTCTCCTGGGGGTGCCGTCGCACAGATTCCAGCGGGTGTGGGTCGCGGTCGTGGGCGGCGCTCCAGTCGATGCTGGGCCCGATACTAATGATTTGATGCGGGTTAATACTCGCGTGGCTACGGAAATAATGCTCGCGAATGGCGGGGATGTCAAACGTCTCGGCGACACCGGGTACCGACAACAGCTGCCGCGTGTAGGCCCACAGGTT
>JAACDH010000529.1 GCA_009936995.1 Rhodobacterales bacterium | reverse complement strand
CCCCAAAGAACGACGAGTTGTTTAATGCTGTCACCGAAGCACAGGGCGACTTTAGCAGCACAAATGCAGGCTATTTGTCTTCTGTGGCCACCATTAATTGGCCCCGAAACGGCGTCGAGCAGCTAATCGAAGGGAAGTGGCGCTTCGAACTCGGCAACGTCTCCAACGAAGACAAATACCACGCGGGGACGCTGACGACAGTGGCTTTATTCAAGGAAGATAAGGACCTTTCGTCGGGCCGACTCCGAGTGAATGTCGTTTTTGCCGGTGACGCACGCCAAAACGCGGGTCTTCACCAAGCGTTCGACGAGGCCCTCCTGCACTGGGTCAGCCTGTACGACACCGTTGGAGTCACCCTCGATGTCACGCAGAGTGAGTGGGATACAGCCGACCTTAGCGCCCCAGTGTTCGGTATCGAACCAGACTACATTAGCATCGCCAACGCATCTGATCCGTTCACGGTCTCGGTGGTCATCGTGCCCGAGCTCGCCGACTTTGAAGATGTATTTGGTGTGGCCGGTGATATCCCTGGCCCGCTGTCCGCCACCACGCGGTCCGCTGTGATCATCGCTGGCGACCTCTCGGCTGGATCTGACGGTGTGTTTAATCCAGAAGAGACCAGGATTTTTGGCGAAACCATGGCTCACGAGGTCGGGCACTATATGGGCCTCTACCATCCCGTGGAGACCGAATGGGATCACTGGGACTCTTTGGATGATACCGATGAATGTACTGGGCAAAACAGATGTATTACGGCCATGTCCGACCACCTGATGTTCCCGTTTCCGGTGTGCGGGCTCGCCGCCTGCCAAGCCCAAGTGGTGCTCACCGGCGATCAAATGGGTGTCATGCAGGCGTATGTGGGGGTTGACTAAGCAGGCGTACGCGCTCGAGCAGCGTGGCGTCGTCCATGGCGTCCCAACCGGGCGCATGTAGGGTCTCGAGATGCTCGATAACGGTAGGAAGTAGCGGGTCAAAGCCGTGACTGCGAGCTTCCGCGCGTAGGGCGGCGCACTGGGCGGGGATGCGCAGGGCCTCGACTACGTCACGAATGTGGGTGGCGGCGTATTCCGGCGGTGCCGACAAAAGACGCTCCCAACGGGCCTCGAGGTCTTCGAGGCGCGCTGGGTCGCCGCCGAGGCGCCGAAGCAGGGCGAACATGGGCTGGTGGAGACCAAAGCGCTGGCTGTCCCGCAAGAGTTGGGCGCAGAGCACGTTGTGGCCGCCTTCCCAAGCCTCGCAGACGATGCTGTCACGCAGGAGCCTTGGAAGGACGGTGAACTCCTCAATCGCCCCGTTACCACCTAGAATTTCGATGGCGTCCCGGATGCCTAGAGTGGCTTGATTACTGGTCCAGTACTTGTTCAGATTCACCAACATCCGGTAGGCGCCCACGAGTGAGGGGTCCGGGTTGCCAGTCGCCTGCTGGTCGGTCATGGCCGCCAACAGGAAGGTGATCGATCGGATGGCGTATGTCTCGGAGCGGAGACGGGCGATAATCCGCGCGACCGCCGGGAATTGGAGGATGCTCTGACCGAACGCGAGGCGGGTATCGGCGTAGTGAAAGGCCTCTCGACTGGCCCGCTGTAAGCATCCGGCAGAGCAGACGGCGTTGTACAGCCGGCTGGTGTTGAGGACCACCTCGACGGTAGCCTTGAAGTCGCCCACTTGGACCGCCCAGGCCCCGTCGAAGTCGGTTTCGCCCGAGGCCATGGACCGGGTGCCCAACTTGAATTTGAGTCGTCGGACTCGGAAATCGTTGATCGAGTTGTCGGGTAACAGACGCGGTACCACAAACGCGCCCAGTCCTTGGGTACCGTTCGGGCCGCCTTGGATGCGCGCGGTGACCAAAAAGAGGTCGGCGTCGATGACCGAGCAGAACCACTTTTCGCCAGTGAGGCGCCAGTGGTCGCCTTCTGGAACGGCCTGGAGCGCGTTCGCGCCCACATCGCTCCCACCCTGAACCTCTGTGAGAAACTGGGCGCCGTGGAAGTGGGTGTCGTAGTCGGCGTCTAGGAGCTTGGTCAGCCAAGCCTCGTGACCACCGCTTCGTTGGAGGAGCTTGATCAGTCCGGCGGTGCATGCCATCGGGCAGGTGTGGCCGGCTTCGCCGTTTTGGGCGAGTAGGTACAGCAGGGAGAGCGTCTCAAACTCGCGGCCCGGATCGGCGTAGCGCGACATCACCCCGGTTCCGTAGGAAAGTCGACCAATCTCGTGGTAGCTCGGGTGAAAATCGACGGATTCGGTACGATTTCCCAGCCCATCGAACCGACGCAGGCGGGGAAGGTGCTCGTCTCGGTTGTTTTCGCGCACGAGGGGATCGATGATCTGGGCGCTGATGGGCCCAAACAGTGCGAGGGCTCGGGCGTGGCCGGTGTTGCCGTGGTGGGCCACCAGCGAATGTAGGTGGGGGTCATCTGCGTACCAGTCGTCGCAGACGGCATCTCGCCAGGCTGAGAAGGCCTTGCGTGCGCGTTCAGGGGCGTCCATCGCTACTCCAGGGTGGGGAAGAGGGTGCGTGCGTTTTCGCCGCTCACTTGGAGCAGCGTCTGGATGGACTCGCTGCGTACGCTTGCAGCACATTCTGCCACGCGCACCAAGTCGGCGGGTTCACCACGGGTTTGTCCGGCGAAGGGCTGGTCCGGACAGTCGGTCTCGAGGAGCAGGCGCTCCAGGGGAACGCGCTTGATGGCCTCGCGCACTCTGCCAGATGAGGCAAGTCGAGGGCCGAAGGACACGTAGAGGCCGAGCTCGACCGCCATTTCGACAAAGTCCGGATCTCCGCTCCAGCCGTGGATCATGCCGCCTGCGACGGGAAGATCGTGGGCTGCGAGAACGCCGAGGACCTCGGGATAGGCGCGCACTACATGCAGCACGATGGGGTAGTTTTGGGCGAGAGCGTGCTCGAATTGCATTCCGAACGCCATCCACTGTGCGTCCCGTTCGGGACTCCCTTCGGGACTACGCGCCCAGTCCAGGCCGATCTCTCCGACGGCGTCGTGATCGTGCCGAGCCGCCAGGTTGGTCACGGCGGCCTCGATCTGTTCGGTGGTCATCTTTCCGGCCCACCAGGGGTGAATTCCAAGACTGCAGCCAACGTGAAGCTCGGTGGCCATCTGCTGAACGCGATCCCAGTGTGCAGGATCTGCGCCGGCGAGCATAAAGTTCATAACGCCAGCCTGTTGGGCTCTTTCGAGGACAGCAGGTCGATCGGTATCGAACAATGGAAAGTCGAGGTGCGTGTGCGCGTCGACGGCTTGATAGAGTGACGTCATGGCGACCTTACGAGAGCTGAATTCGGGAGAAGTACAGACCCTCCCCGGACGATTGTTGGTGGGCCGGTCCCCATCGTGTGGGCTGCGGCTAGACGACCGTACTGTATCCGGTGAGCACGCGCTGCTGTCGTGGACAGATAGCGAGTGGAGGGTCCGCGATCTTGGAAGTCGAAACGGCACTTTTGTGGGTGGTCTGCGGGTACCTCCCGGCGAAGGAAGGCAGCTGAAGTCCGGCGATCAGCTCGGGTTTGGAGATGAAGTGGCCAAGTGGGAGCTGCTGGATGATGGGGCTCCGAGTGCGTTGGCGCAGTCCGTCGATGGCGCACTTATCCGAGTCGCTCAAGACGGTATCCTCGCTCTTCCGAACCCCGAGAGTCCTAAGCTTGTCGTATATCTCGACGATCGCGCTCGCTGGATCTCCGAATCTGACGTGGGCCAGGTCGACGAAGTGGTCGATGGTCAGGTGCTCCGCTGCGACGATCAGGGCTGGCGACTGTCGCTGCCGGTCGACCTCGAGGGAACGGCAACGGTGGAGGCCGGCATGCGCCTCGACGCCATTCGTCTTCGTTTCGCCGTCAGCTTGGACGAGGAGCACGTCACGCTCACCGTCATTTATAGAGGAACTGAGGTCGCGCTCGAAGCGCGGGAACACCTCTATGTACTGCTCACCTTGGCCCGAGCTCGCGTCTCCGATTCCGATCAATCGCTCTCTGAACAGGGTTGGCTCGACCGCGATCGCCTACTGAAGATGCTCGCAGTCGACGCAAATGCCATGAATGTGGCTATTTATCGTGCCCGCGGTCAGTTATCAGCGGCCGGAGTCGATGGTGCGGCGGCTGTGGTGCAGGTGCGACGAGGTCAGCGAAGGTTGGGACTCGAGCCCGATCGCATCGAGATTGTGGCGCTTTAAGGCGTGCGTGAGGCATCTTTGGCAGTGGGCGCCCCGGCAGCCCCATCTGTGGGCGTAGCCTTTGGGGCGGGAGCTCGGAGTCCGGGTCGTACCTGCACGCCCCCGACAGCCTCGACCACGGCGGTCTGGTCTTCTGGTTGGTGCTCGTGTGGGTTGACGGTCACCACGTAGTACATCGCCGCGATGATGGTGAGGCCCGCTGCGACTGTGCAGATGACCACCCACTTCGGTACTTGGTTGTTGGGCTTTTGGTTGCGGGCGGAGGGTCTTTTTTTGGGGGCTGCTGGGCTCGCGCCGATCTCGACCACCAGTCCGGACGACGTGGGTTCGGGTTTTACGTCGTCGGTGGTGGGTGACACCTGAACTGTCGCCCCGTGGTCGGGGCGAGGCATACGCGCGAAAGAGAGGTTCGGATGGTTGGCCGGGACATATTTGGGCTGACGTTGATCACCTACCCGGAATCCCGTGTCATCGGGCATGGTCACAGCGGTCGTTTCGGCGGCGATCTCTTGCCGAAGGAAGTCGTCGGGTACCGTGAAAGGGCCTGCTGATTTCGGGTCGTCTGAGCCTGTCATGCGCGAACTCCGGGTCGAGCGCTTGTGAGGAGGATACGCTACGCGGCCCAAGTTCACCAGTCCGGTTCTTTCGGAGACCCTATGCACAACTCTTCTGTTCTACTTCTTCCACTCACTCTGATGCTCTGGACCGCTTGTGGAGGAGGAAAGACAGACAATGGCGAACCTGCAGCTGAGCCCCAGCATCTCAACGAGGTCTTGGTCGAGATCGAGGCCGAAGTGCTCGCCAGCATGGACCCCACCACGAGTCCTTGCGACGACTTCTACCAGTACGCTTGCGGCGGTTGGCTAGAAAGCAACGAACTACCGGCGGACAAGGCTGCGTTCTACCGAAGCTTCAACACGATCAGGGATCGAAACGAGTCCATTATTCACGACATGCTCGAGACTTGGGCGGCCACGCCTCCAGAAGACGCGGGGCAAGCTCAACTGGGCGGCTTCTACCAATCGTGTATGGACATCGATGCGATCGACGCCGCCGGCATGGCCCCCATCCAGTCCGATCTCGATCGCATCGACGCGTTGTCCTCCAAAAAGGATCTTGCGGACGAAGTGGGGCGAATTCACATGACCGGCCTGGATGTACTGTTTGGCATCTGGGTTGATGCCGACGCGAAGAACCCCGAAATGAACATCCTTCACGTGTCCCAGGGCGGCACTGGCCTGCCCGATCGGGAGTACTACCTGTCCGACGACGAGAAGAAGGTCTCTCAGCGGGTGGCGTACGAAGCGTTGGTAGCTCAGATGCTCACCCTGGCGGGTGCATCCGAGGCAGATGGCGTTTCCCAGGCGGCGAAGATCATGGCATTCGAGACGGCCATGGCCGAGGTCAGCTGGCCGCTCACCGACGTGTACGACTCCGTCAAGACGTACAACAAGCTCGATCGCGAAGGACTGCAAGCGCTCACTCCGAGGTTCCCATGGACCTCGTTCTTAAGCCACTTGAGCGAGGACGAACTCACCCAGATCAACGTGAGCACGCCCAGCTACTTCGAGGCCTTGGGCGGTCTACTCGACGACACCGACCTTGACACCCTCAAACTCTACCTGCGTTGGTCCGTATTACGCAACAGCGCCCGCGACCTGTCTTCCGATGTCTCAAACGCCCACTTCGCGTTCTACGGCACCGTGATGACCGGCCAAAAGGAAGACACAGACCGCTGGAAGCGCTGCGTGGCCAAGACCGAAGAAGGATTGGGAGATTTGTTGGGCGAAGCCTACGTCAATGTTGCCTTTGCGGGCGACAGCAAGGCCGAGGCCCTTGAGATGCTCAGCGGCATCGAGACGGCGTTTGTGGGCGCGCTTCCAGGGTTGGGGTGGATGGACGACACCACCCGCGCCCGTGCCGAAGAGAAGGCCCACGCGGTTCGCAACAAGATCGGCTACCCAGACAAGTGGAAGGATTATTCCAGCCTCGAGTTTGGCGACGTGTGGTTCGAAAACCGGACCATCGCCCAAGAATTCGGCATCGCGTTCCACTTGGGTCGCACTGAGAAGCCCGTGGACAAGGGCGAGTGGTATATGTCTGCGTCCATGGTGAACGCCTACTACAACCCCACGGGCAACGAGATCGTGTTCCCCGCCGGCATCCTGCAGCCGCCGTTCTACAGCTCCGACTTCCCCAAGGCCATGAACTTCGGTGGCATCGGTATGGTGATGGGCCATGAACTTACCCACGGCTTCGACGATGAAGGTCGCCGGTTTAGCGCTGAAGGCCAGCTCACCGACTGGTGGGAGCCCGAGGTCGTCGAGCGCTTTGAAAAAGTCACCGCCTGTGTGGTCGAACAGTACGCCGGATTCGAGATCGAGGATGGCGTTGCAGTCAACGGCGAGCTCACCTTGGGCGAGAACATCGCAGACCTAGGTGGTATCAAAGAGACGCACACCGCCTACTTGAACTGGGTCCAGAAGCACGGTCCCGAAGACGGTCTTGCCGGTCTCAGCCCCGAGCAGCTGCTGTTCGTGAGCTTCGCTCAGTCCTGGTGTGCCGAGCTGTCTCCCGATATGGCTCGAATGCGCGTGCAAATGGACCCCCACAGCCCCGCGAAGTTCCGGGTCAACGGGCCATTGTCCAATCTGCCGGCCTTTGGTGACGCGTTTCAGTGCGAAGAGGGTAGCAAGATGCGTCCCGCCGACATCTGCGGCGTCTGGTAGGTCGGCTGAGGGCGGAACGTTATCGGCCGAGGTCTCGTCGGAAGACCTGGCTGCCTATGTAAAGCGCGATTGCCGACGAGAAGACGCCAATGAGGGCCACCGCCAGCTCGGTGACCACGCCGCTTGCCATCGTGTCGGTGAGCAGCACGCCGCAGAGCATCTGCCCAAAGAACATCACGAACCAGACTGCCTGCTGGGACGTGCGCACGTCGTGAGAGACGCTACTCACGATGGTGCACACCGTCGCGATGAACATGCCCCAGGCAGGCCCACCGAACAGGAAAGCCACCCACCATGCCGGATTTCGCGGCGTGTAGGTGGGGAAGTCGACTGCGAACGGGAAGGTTGCCATAATTAGGCTTGTGCCCCCGCTAATCACCATGTACAGCAGATAGGTTTGGCCGATAGCGCCGATGACTTTGCCGGTAAACAGCTCGAGGCGTCGCAGGGGCGACAACAGCAGGAAGGTGAGGGTGCCGCACTGTCGATCGTGGAGCACGGCGTGTCCGGCCATGACCGCGGCGATACCCAGGAATTGAGAGAACATCAGTAGATTAAACGCGATCAGGGTGGCGCGGGAGGCGGTTTCGATCAACATGGGTAGATCGACTTCTCCGCCCACAAGCCTGGCGAGGCTGACGCCGGCGTTGGGTTTGTTGGAGACTATTTGCAGCAAGACGAGCGGGAGCAGGGCTACTGCGCTGATCATCAGGTATAGACTAGCGATGACGCCCAACATGGCCGGTTGACGACGTTGCTCCAGCCATTCTCGTTTAGCGATGTGCAGGATTCGGCTCATTGTACGTGCTCCTGGTACATCTGAAAGAGCTGGCCGTGAGGAGGCGTGGCGCGTTCCCCGGTCAGGGCGCGATTGCCGCGAATGGTCCGTTGCATGACCGCGACTCGGTCGCAGATGGACTCGGCGGCGTGCAGATCGTGGGTGCACAGGACCACAGCGACGCCGGCGTCGGCTTGCTGGCGGACGGCCATGTGGATGGTGTGGGTCGACAAAGGATCGAGGTTGCTGGTTGGCTCATCGAGGAGCAACAGGCGAGGGTTCATCAATAAGGCGCGGACCAAAGAGACCTTCTGTTGCATGCCGGATGAGTACTCTTTCACCTGACGCTCGAGCTGGTCGCCGAGGTCGAGTCCGTCGAGGAGGTCGCTCGCTCGCTGATTGACCTCTGCCTCGGAGAGGCCGTTCAAGCCACCGAAGTAGTGCAGGTTCTCCCAGCCTGTGAGCAGTGGATATAGACCTGGAACCGCGGTAATTAGCCCGACAGAGCCCGAGGACTGCAGCGCCAGATTGGTGGTGTCCACGCCGTCGAGCTGGACCGTGCCGCTGTCGGGGGTGACCAGGCCGGCCATCAGCATCATTAGCGTACTCTTTCCACCGCCATTGGGGCCGATTAACCCCAGGACTTCACCAGCTTGAACGTCGAGATTGACGTTTGTGATCACCGGCGCATTTTTCCCGAAGGCCTTCAGCAGTCCACGCACTTCGAGAAGGGCCATTATTGCGCCTCGATTTGAGCAACGTAGGCCCGCAGATCGGCGAGCTCTTCAGTGAATGGGTCTTGAACCGGGGGGAACCGGAAGCCCGTCTTGGGATCGAGGTCGAAGGCGGTCACGCGGAAGCTGATGGCGAATCGCTCTCGCTTCCACTGGGCCCGACAGAACAGCTTCACGAACTTCTCGATGTGGTCCGCAAAATGTTGTGCGTTGCCGCGATAGCGAGTGGTCATCTCAGGCCATAGGCTTTGGAACATCTGCATGGGATCTTGGCCGCGCTGGACGAAGTGGAAGATGAGCCTGTCCAGCACGGGAAACGGCATCAGGTCGTCTTCATCGGTCTGCTTTTGGTCGGGCGGACGCAGCTCGGCGGTGGCGGGAATGGCGGCCACATCGCGAAGGGCTTGGACATCGTGGAACTCGGCTGCCCAGTTGAGCCAGGTGATGACCATAGACTTGGGAACGTCGGCGATAGGGGACACGCCGCCTGAGGTGTCTCCGTCCATTGTGGTGTAGCCCACCGCGGCTTCGGATTTGTTGCTGGTGGCGATCAGCAGCAGCCCGCGCAAGTTTGCGATCGTCCAGATGAGTGAGCCACGGAGCCTAGCCTGCACATTCTGTAGGGGTACATCGTGCGCTGGATTGTCCCAAGAGATAGGGACGCCGGTCATCTGCTTTATGATGGCCAGGTGGGTGTCTACCGCCGCCTGGATGTCGCCCGTGTAGAACGTCGCGCCGATCTCATGGGCGAGGTCTTTCGCTGCGTTTTCAGTGGCCGAACCAGAGTTCTCGGTGGCCATATAAGCGGTGGTGAAGCGCTCGCCGATGTAGTCCTTCAGGGCGTCGCCGTTGAGTTCGGGTTGGTCGTAGTGGTACATCCGGGCCACCAAGAGCGCGCACATTGCAGAGTCCCTTCCGCCGGATAGTGCAAGTGCAAATCCGGGAATTCCGCACTTTTTGATGTACTCTCGCAGGCACATGCACAGCGCGAGTTCGAGCTCGAGATACGACAAGTCTCGCAGGTTGGGTGCTCGGGGGATGAGTCCGGCGTCGGACAACCAGGTCAAGCTTGGATCGCGCCAGTCCACGTCGGCGGGCTCGAGCCAATAGGGTGGGGGAGCCGGTGGCGGCGAGGAAGAGCCGAAGACACCTTCGATGACCACCAATTTAGGTAGGGGACCGCGGTCTTCGCGCTGCATGCTGGCCACCTGTTGCCGCCAGCTTCCCTCTTCTTGACGGGCGCGTTCGAGGGCGGCCAGATCGACGATGCGGTCCACCAGCTCGAAGTCCTCTTTGAATAGGAACCGACGTCCCTCCTTCAAAATCGCTCCGTCCTGGGCGATAAAGACCGAGCCGTCGAACACCAACCGAGTGGCGTCGCATCCCAGCAGGCTGGTGTACAGGTAGACCACTTTGTCTTCGCGGCTGATCTGCTCGACCATTCTGCGTCGGACGGCGTGT